>JBPOET010000156.1:0-5127 GCA_051251675.1 Parasphingopyxis sp.
AAAAGAAACAATACCGCTATCAGCCGATAGCCCAATCCGTTCCTCAGCCATCCGGAAAAAACGGACATAGAGATCGTCGAGTAACTGTTTGCGAATACCCCAGACTTCATAGAGCTCACTGTTTCCAACCTGCTTCTTGATCGGATTGCCCAGACTGTCCCGCTTTACGCTTCCATCCTTTCCTTTCTGCGTCTTCAGCTGCACCCCCTTGTATGCAGCAACGAGATCAGCTTCTTCCGCCTGAGCAACGCCTGCGAAGCGATCATAGGGAGGATTCCCCATGACTACGATGATCTTCGCCTCCTGCTTGACCGACTGGCTGGCGTCGAACTCTTGCTTCATCTCAGGGAAGGTGATCTTGACGTCCCGCTCATCCGACCATCCTGTCAGCGCGTTGGTAAGGTAGACCGACAGGCGTTGATCGGCGCCTGGCTTGACGCCCAACTCGGAGAGCAACATGTAAAGCTGTAGTTGTGCGATGGCGAAGGGCGCGGTCAGAATTTCGAAGCCGATCACCCGCTTGGTCAGGGCGTCAAGCAGCTCGAGCGCGAGCGTGTCTCCCGCACCGTCCTCTTGCAGTTCTTCGGTGATACACCGCGCGACTTCGAGCAGGTAGGCGCCCGTACCACAGCATGGATCTAGAACCACTACATCCTGCGCTGCGAGGCCACGCGGAATGCCTAGTTCCGTCTTAAGCAGGTAATGAACGCGCTGCACCTGGTAACGGACGATTTCAGGCGGGGTATACCACACGCCGAGCTGCTCTCGCAGTTCTGGGTCGAAAGCTTCGAGAAACGGCTCGTAGAAATACGTGATGGCTGCCACGGCGGAATCTTCGCCGCTAGCCGTCGGAAAAGTCATCAGTTTGCGAAACTCGTCTCGATCGATCCGGCCTAGAGTGGCGACTGCACGCTCGAGATGTTTGGCGAGCCCGAGGTTCTTCAGATAAAGTGGCGAGCGCAGATCGTGAAAAAGTTCCTGCAGAAACGGGATCGACAGGTGATCTTCCGCTTCGGTCAAGGAAAATTCGGCGTCGGGAGGCGCGTTTCGGTCCCACAATACCCATGCGGCGAACAGGCTGTAGAACGCCGTTTGGACTAGCGAACCGCGCAGGAAGCGATCGCCTTTCGGATCGTCGACTTCGAAGGACAGGCCCAGCGCCAGCGCGAAATCGTCGAGCAGTGCCGAAATAGGAGCCAGGTTTTCGGGCAGCTCGTCCTTGGCGTCGCGCGCTTCCCGCGCAAGCACCTTCGCCAGATCGGCTGGCTTCGACAAAGCGGCATAGTCTGTGACTGTACGCGCGATCAGTTCGGCGAATTGCTCTAGCGTGCCTTCGTCGGCTCGGGATTTCGTGCCCTCTCCCGAAACACCGCTCCACAAATCGACTACCTGAATCAGGTCGCGGTATTCGGGCGGGACCGGTTCGCCCGCTTCGACCGGTGCGCTTTCCTTTCTGACCAGAAGGCCAAAACCGCGGACATTGCACAGCAAGACCACACCGGCTGCGGAAAGATACCTGCCAATTTGATCGTTCTGCGAGGTGGAGTTGGCCATGTCCTCGAGCGAGACGTGGGGCAGCTTCACCTCGCCGTACACTCCGACTGAGCCAAGTTCTCCCAGAACGAAGTCGGGCATGCCTCCGCTTTCTGACGTGTTCACTTTCACGTCGAAAGGCAGACGAAGTTTGCCGAGGCTCGCGCCAATCAGGTTCCTGATATCCGGATAGTAAGAGGGTTCGTTGACGCTGGTGCCATCGAACAATGCCCGGGTATCGCGCACGTACGTGCAAACGATATCGTTCCAATCGGATTGGGCAGATTTTGGCATGCGGAATAGACCCCTTCTCAATTCCTATGATGCACTAAAGGGGACATGACAACGTCGACGTGGTTCGCCCAGCGCGCTCGTCTACATGTTTGGTATTGTCGTCGTTTGACATGCACCCATGGCTGTCGAACAAGATGAACTAACAAATTTTGTAAGAGAAAGCCCCAGAACGCTGGACAGCATTCGAAGACCAGGATGGTTTGTTAGATGAACACTATTGCGAACGACAACGTCTGCCTGAGCATCAAAGCCAAGCACATTGGCCCGATCATGGAGCTGGAGGGGAAGCTCTCTCCGAAGGGGCAGAACCTCCTGTTCGCCACGAGCGGCACCGGCAAGTCCTTCATCTCGCGCGCTCTGCGGGCGCTGGATGGACCGATCAAAGAGGGCGACAAGGACATCGACCCCGCGGACGTGGTCTCCGAAGAAAGTTCGGACGGTGTACTGTCGCTTTTCGAGGGCACCGCCGAGATCACCAAGATCGCGTTTGACAAGACTTTCGGCCTCATCAGCCGTTCCCCCAGCCAATACATCTTCCACGTCTTCTCGTCCGACTACGTTGGAGCCGAGTTAGCGAGCCGATCCTACGTGCTCGACGGTGACATCGACCACCAGATCATCCTCGGCAAAGAGAACCTCGAGCTGCAGGAGAAGGAGGACGAGCTCGCGAAGATCGACGGCGAGCTCGACGAAGCCGTCCGCGCAGTCAGAAAGGCCTTCCAGAACGGGAAAGTGAAGCTCCAGTCGGACTTATCCCTCCGCGGCAACTTGAAGGACTTCAGTGGGCTGGAGCTGGAAAAGTGTCGGGGATTGGGCGTTCGGCCCGAGAAGCTCCCGACGAGCGCTGCGATCCAAGAGCAGTTCAACGCGCTGAAGGCAGTGCCGACCGATCCTGACAAGCCCAGCATCTCAGCGGCGCTGAGCGTTCAACTGGACGTGGGCGCGGCCCGAACCCTTCTGGAGCGAAAGATCGACCAGTCCATGATCGCAGCCGAGGTAAAGTCCAAGATCGAGGCGGACAGGGAGTTCTTCGAGAAGGGCATCAAGCTCGTGGATGACGAGGAGGATTGCCCTTTCTGCACGCAGAAATTGGACGTCGACGCTAAGGCCGTCATCGATGACTACGTGGCCTACTTCGCCGACGCCGAGGCAAAGACACGGTCTTCGATCAGGCGCATGAAGAGCCAGACGGCGGCGATCCGCGAGGAGCTCTCTCGACGCGAGTCCAGTCTGAACCAGGCGATCATCCGATACGATGCCCTCAAGGCCGCCTTCCCATCTCTGAGCGCCACGTCGCTAGTCACCGACGCGGCGCACAGGGACGAGATGGTCGGCCTCCTGGACGAGCTCGATGCGCTGCTCGACGAGAAGGCAGGCGACCTTACCCGCTCGATCGCGCTGCGTGAGGACTTCGGGATCGAAGGTCCGCTGGCAAAGTTCAACGACGTCCGAGAGACCAACCGGGTGCGAATCGATAAGCTCAACTTGACGGTAGACAATTCTACGAGCGAGAGGCTGGCGTTGCAGCGCCGCGCGTGCTCGGCGTTCAATTACGGGTTCCGGGACGACAACAAGGCCGCGCTTAAAGAGCTCACAAAGAAGGAGGCTCAGCGGGGAGCTCTCGCGGACGAGATCGATGCGCTCAGGAAGAGCAGCGGTGACAAGGTGGAAGCGCGCGAGAAGGTGGCCAACACGCTGGAAGAGCTAATTAGCTTCGCCTTCCATGGACGCTATTCCTTCCATCGGGAAAACTTCAGCGTGAAGCGCGACAAGAAAGACATGGTGCGGGGCAGCGACAGGACCCTCAGCGACGGCGAGAAGACCGTCCTCGCTTTCTGCTATTTCGTGGCACAGTCGCACTTGAAGATCGACGAGGTGGGCGACTATCGGAAACTGTACCTGGTCGTCGACGACCCGGTGTCGTCTGTGTCATTCGACTACGTCTACTGCATCTGCCAGATCCTCAAGACCCTGCGCATCGATGGCGGGGACATCAGGATAAACACGAACGGCTCAGTCCGTCCCAAGCTGCTAATCCTCACCCACCATGACTTCTTCTACAACGTCGTGCTGAACAACAACGTGGTGCAGAAGAACGCTCTGTTCCAGTTGGTGTCGCGCGGTCACAAACACGAGATCGTCAATCAGAAGGACTTCGTCGCCCCTCATATCTTCCACCTGCAACATATCATTGATGTGGCGACGTCTAACACGCCGCCAAACCCGTCTACGCCGAACGCCGTAAGGTCGGTGCTGGAGGGCATCTGGCGTTTCGCGTATCCCGACAAGGCCGACCTCCAAGCATTTCTCAACGAGGTGAACTCGCAGCACGGCGTTCAGGTGAGAAGCGTGCTGATCCAAGATATGAGCCATGGTGGAAAAATGTGGGCTGAGAGCCCGCTAAGCGCCGATATCGAGACGGCTTGTAAGGAGGCGGTCGAAATCCTGCGCTACTATGCGCCTGGCCAAGTCAAAGGGGTCGACAGGTTCGAGGGGGTGCTCGATCCAGCTCCAATAGCGGACGACGAGACAAAATCAGTTTGAACTAGGAAGTTCTGGCGTGAGATATCGGGGTGAACGTGCGCCATAGGTCTTTGAGGATGTCATTGCATGGCCGCTTTCGGGATCGCTCCGCGGTTAGCTAAATGACCGACTTTAGGGCGCAAATCGGACATAGTTCCGGAGTTACGATGATGCCTGGAATTGAGGCCAAAGCGGCTATTCGAACTGAATGTTGGCGCAATTCAGGTTGTCTTGACTCCTCCCGCTTAGCGGTGGTTTTCTTGGGATTGGGAAGGGGAGTGGTATGTCAGTTAGCGTTTTGCTTGTGACGATGATGCTGCATGGCGGTGGTCTGGCTGCCGATGGCTGTCATAATGATCGTCAGCGCGGAGGCCGGCATTGTCACCGTGGGCCGTCTGCTTCGGCGCGGCCACAGGCGGCCGCTTCGCGGGGGCGGAGTGGTTCTGCCAGTTATCGTAATTGTGCGGCGGCTCGGGCTGCCGGGGCGGCGCCGGTCAGGCGGGGCCAGCCGGGTTATGGACGCCATCTTGATCGCGACAATGACGGGGTGGGGTGCGAATAGGGGCGTGCTTGCCTAGCAGCCCGTCGAAGCCTGGCGATAGCCGACGCTGATCGGGAGTGCGGGATCGAGCGGCATGACGATCTCGACATCGTCATCGCCGGCGAGGTCTTCGCAGCCGAATATGCCGCCGACCGGCCATTCATCGGTATCGTCATTGTCCTCTGGCGGTTCGTGATCGCTGCGGTCGGTCCGGAATATCCTGGACAGCGGTACGC
>JBPOET010000157.1:0-5114 GCA_051251675.1 Parasphingopyxis sp.
CGATAAAGAACAGATAGATCAACAGGGATGCGTAAAAGAGGCAGAAAAGGCCCACCACGCCATCGAACAGCATTGTGTATATCGCTTCGCGCCGCGGCCCGAATATCAGCACGATCCATGCGAGCATTGCAAACAGGTTCGCGAATTTGAAAACCGCCTGCCAGTCCATCGCCACTCCCCCAAATCGATTTTGCCCGCGACATTGATAGACCATGTACAGCTGGCCTAGAAGCCCCCTCATGACAGACGATTCCACTGGCGATCCTCACGCTCTCTTCACCGCTTGGGCCGCCGAAGCCCGGGCCAGCGAGATCAACGACTCCAACGCTATGGCGCTGGCGACGACGACCCCGGACAACCAGCCCTCGGTACGCATGGTATTGCTGAAGGGCCATGATGAACGCGGTTTCGTCTGGTACACAAATCTTGAGAGTCGCAAAGCTGGCGAATTGATCGCCACCGAAAAGGCGGCGTTGCTTTTCCACTGGAAGTCGCTGCGCCGTCAGGTGCGGATCGAAGGAGCGGTAAGCCGGGTTTCCGATGAGGAAGGCGACGCCTATTTCGCCACCCGCAGCCGCGATTCGCAACTGGGGGCATGGGCATCGGACCAGTCCCGTCCACTCGACAGCCGGGAGACTTTCGAAGCACGCTACGAGGAAGTGCAGGCACGGTTCGAAGGCAAGGATGTCACACGCCCGCCGCACTGGTCGGGCTTTCGGCTCGATCCGGAGCGAATCGAATTCTGGCAGGATGGCGCGCATCGCCTGCACCATCGGCGCCTGTTCACGCGCAAGGCAGATGGCTGGGACGAAGGACTGCTTTACCCCTGATCAGATAATCGCGCTTCGTAACGCGCTGCTCCGGCGATAAAGCTGGCCGAAGCGAAGGAGTATGCCATGTCGAAACTGCCCTACTATCATGTCGACGCTTTTGCAGAGCGGCCTTTTACCGGCAACCAAGCCGCCGTCATGCCGCTGGAAAGCTGGCCGGATGACGATCTACTGCGCGCAATCGGCGAAGAGAATAATTTCGCCGAGACCGCCTTTTACGTGCCGGACCGGAGCGGCGAAGCCGATTATGAGCTGCGCTGGTTCACCCCGACGGATGAAATCCGGCTATGCGGCCATGCAACGCTCGCAAGCGGCCATGTGCTGCTGACGGAGAATCCCGATCTCGAACGGGTGCGGTTCCGGACGCGCAAGGCAGGCATTCTCGAAGTCTGGCGCGAAGGCGATGGCTATGCGGTGGCGTTGCCCGCAATCGTGGCCGAGCCTGCGACCCTACCCGAAGCCGAAGCGGCACTCGGCAAGAAACCAGTCGCCACCTATCGCCATCCGGACCATTATAATGTGTTTCTCTATGAAACCGCCGAAGATGTACTCAATCTCGATCCCGATATCCGGGCCTTGGGCGCGCTGGGAGATGACAGCTTCACCGTTACCGCGCCCGGCAAGGATACCGATGTCATCAGCCGGGTGTTTGTGCCTGGTGCCGGCGTGGACGAGGATAGTGTGACAGGCTCTGCCCATTCAGTCTTGACCCCGTTCTGGACGGAGCGGCTGGGGCGCGACAGCTTCACCGCCCATCAGGCCAGCAAGCGCGGCGGCTATCTGACCTGTAGGCTGGACGGGGATCGCGCCATTCTGGTCGGCGACTGCGTTACCGTTGTCGAAGGTAGCTTCACCATACCCTAAGCCGGGGGCGGACTGCGCCCTAGTCCCCGCCTCTCACCACGCCGAACTGTTCTGGCAGCGTAACGAGGATGTCGTCCACCTCGACACTGCCGCGCTGCACGACCAGCTCCTGATGGTTGCGCTGGGCGTCGCCGGTTTCGGCTTCGATACAGTTGCGTCCGTCGCACTGCGCGCGAAAACGGTAACGGAGATAGGAAACCAGCTCGCCAGCCGTGATATTGCCATCCGCATTGTCGTCCGCCTGTCCGCCCACGCCATCCGAGAAGAAGCGCGAGAGATAGCCGCCCGCATTGAACTCCGACGCGACAAGGCTCGTCAGATCCTCTTCCGAGCTGAACAGCCCCATCATGTTGGGCCGCGTGATCAGATCGCGCTCGAACCCGCCCGAGAAACAGGCATCGAGCACGACCATCGTCGTCCCGGCCCGAATATCGGTAAACATGGCGGCAAGATCATCGTCCGTCAGTTCCTGGCCATCGGCGAAGACCAGCGTTTCGTCGCGCCCGTCAAGCTCGCCGCGATCGTTCGGGTCCTCGACCTGGTTGCCATGGCCCGAATAGAAGAAAAGGAAGATGTCGTCCGGCCCGGCCTGGGCCGCGACACGCTGGAACGCCCGGCGGAATTCAGGCAGCGTTGCCTGCTGGTTGGTGAGCAGGATGCTTTCCTGTCGCAGCATGCCGAGCTCTTCGAATTTCTGGTAGAGCTTGGCCGCGTCGGTATCCGTATAGGAGAGATCGGACGTATTTCCTCCATAGTCGGCAATGCCGACCGATATCGCGAACACCTGCCGCTGCCGGGCATTTGCCGGAATGCGGCTCGTGCCCTCGCTCAGGGCCAGTTGAAACCGGCCGGTCGCAGCCGGGGCATAGGAGGTCGCGACGATCGTATAGACGCCATCCTCTTCCAGGACGCGCTCGAACCGGCTGTTCAGTGAATCGCCTGTATCGTCGATATCGATCTGCTCGCCCGACGGGGTCCGCAGTATCAGATATGTATCGAACTCATCCGAACTCAGGTCGACTGTAACCGGCTGACCGCGGCGCCCGGTAAAGCTGTAACGCTCCAGATACTCGCCGCTGTTCAGCGTGTCGTCGTCCTTTCCGAGCTCGCTCGTCAGAGTTCGGCCGAAGACCAGCGGCGCGGCGTCCGCATCGATGAATTCGGTGTCTGCGATCTGGCTTCGATTCAAACCCGTTACCAGCGCATAATCGCCGGTATCGCCCCGACCATAGCTGGTAACGGCAATCACGTAACGGCCATCGGCAGGCAGGGTAGCAAGGATGCGGCTGTCCAGCGTCGGCTCGCCCGCCGTCGTGTCGTCGTCGTTGCGCACCGAATAACTGCCCGGCCCCGACAATGTCAGCATCGTATCGAAATCGCCCGATACGTTCAGGTCGACGCGCTGGCCGCGCGTACCGTTGAATTCGTAGCGATCCGTATAGCGGCCCGCGACCTGGCTATCTCCGTCCGAAGAGAGCGCACCTTCGCGCGACTGGCCGATCGTTATGGCCTGTGGCGGCGTGGTGGCTGCCGCTGCCGCCTGCAGCGATTCTGTCGAAACCAGCCTTATGGTATAGGCGCCGCTTTCCGCAGGCCGGAACGCCTGGGCGCGCACGACCAGCCTGCCCGTATCGGGCACGACAAGATCGAGGCGGCTGTTCGTGGTTTCCGCAATCCAGTGGTTATCGTCATTGACGAAAGTCGTTCCATCGGGAAGGCGGGCCTGAAGCTGGGTATCGAACACATCGGATTCCATGACAATAGAGACATGCTGGCCGGCAGTCCCGCGAACGCTCCATTCGTCATAATATTGCTGTTTGCCGCCCGCGACCTGATCGCCCTCGGCCAGTTCACCGTCAAAGCTGCGACCGATTGCAAGAGTACCGTCCTGCGCCTGACCCTGAACAGGCTGCGCAACACAGAGCGCCGCTACGGCAACGCTGAGGCCGGCGAGCATTTTCGATTTCATAGTCATGATCTTCCCCAATTCGCCGACCCGCTTATCACTTAGCGAACCTGCGGTGAAGCGGGGCTGAACGACGACAAAGCGATTGCGCCCCGCAATATGGGGCTGCGGTATCAGGATCGCGGAGCCGCAATTATGATCTGAAGCACAGGGTCAGCCGGATTCTGTTTCGCCTGTACCTTGCCCGAAAGCCTCGAAAATCCGGGCCAGCCGCATCACCACGGCTTCGCGCAGTTCGCCGTCGGGCGTGTTGCCCAATCGGACGACCGTGAGCCCCTGTTCCGGCGATACCATCACATATTGCCCAAGATGGCCGTTAAATGAGAACAGCGATTGCGGTGCGCGATCCGGGAACAATACGGGATTGTCGTAGACGCCGCCGCGCCGGTTCAGCCAGGTCTGGCCGCCATATTCGCTGTTACGCGGAGATGGCGTCAGCATGAATTCACGCCATTCAGGCGAGATGATAGGGGTTCCGTCCGGCCCCTGCCCCGTACGCATGATTTCGCCCAGCCGCGCCCAGTCCCGCGCTGTGGCATGGATCAGGCTGCCGCCGATCTGCGTACCGCGCGCATCGAATTCGAAATAGACGCTCGATATCCGCGCCGGATCAAGCAACCGCCGTTCGGCGAAACGACGATAGGCCGCAGCCCGCGCGCCCGGATCGTCCGAATCCGTCAGTTGGTCGGCGACAATCCGCGCAAGGATAACGGTCGTCGCGCTGCTATACTCAAATTTGTCGCCCGGATTGGCTTCAAGTGGCCGGGAAATGGCATAACCCGCCATATCGTCCGTCCGGTTCCCGAACAGCATTTGATAGGCATCCGAATCCCATATCGGATCATTGACTTCGGTATGTTCGAGGCCAGACGCCATATGGAGCAGGTGGCGCAAGGTGATGTTGCCCCGGGCGTCATTTTCCCCCTGCCATTCCGGCACCGGCGCGGGCGCGTCTAGATCCAGCACACCATCATCGACGAGAAAACCGACCAGCATGGCGGTCACAGTCTTCGCCATCGACCAGGAGATATAACGCATGTCAGCCGAATAGCCGTGCGCGTAACGCTCTACGATCAGTTCGCCATTATGCATCACCAGGACAGCGCGGGTTTCGCCTACGCTCTCTTGGGTAAACAGGGCGTCGACAAGCGGCGCGATATCGGCACGGGCGGGATCGGACGCATCTGCTGCGACGGCATCACCTTCCACACCTTCCCGTTCGAGTACCGGTGCGGCAGCGCTGGCAAACAGCGCCAGTACCGGCGCGAGCGGGATAATCCATCTTTGCTTCAACATCGCATAAGGCTACGTCTCACCACCATGAAAGTGAAGCGCCCTTTTCTCACCGGCACGATTGTCATTCTGCTCATCCTTCTGGGTGCAGCCTTTGTTTATGCGATGCGCATGAAACCAACCCTGGAACTTGGCGTGGGCTATGGCGCGCATGTGATCTG
>JBPOET010000158.1:0-5101 GCA_051251675.1 Parasphingopyxis sp.
TCGCGGGCGCGATGCTCGGCTGGCGGCCGGAGGAATTCTGGGTGGCGACGCCGGCCGAACTGGCCGCGGTCCTGACGGCCTTTTCCGATGACGATGCCGGCGGCGTTCCTGTCGCCCGGCCCGATCTCTCCCGACTGATGGAGCAATTTCCCGATGGATGACGATTTCGAAGACGAGCTGATCCGCGTGCGTGCCGATACGCAGGCTTTTCGCCAGGACGTTGCGGATATGCGGCGCACGCTGTCGGACGGGCTTGGCGGCGCGGCGGATATCGCCGGGCGGCGGATCGAGGGCGCGCTGCTGAGGGCGGTGCGCACGGGCAAGCTCGGGTTCGACGATTTGAAGCGCACGGCGCTGGCCGTGATGAGCGATATCGCCCGGGCCGCCGTCAGCACCGGATTGAATTCCCTGTTGTCCGGGAGCGGCAAGGGACAAGCCGGCGGGCTGTTTTCGCTAGGAACGCAGCTGGCCAGCGCCTTTCTTGGCGCGCCGGGGCGGGCAACCGGCGGCCCCGTATCGCCGGGGCGCCCCTATCGTATTGGTGAACAGGGCCCCGAACTGTTTGTTCCGACATCCAGTGGCCGGGTCGAGCCGATATCCGCAGACCGTCCGGCGCGCGAGGTTCGCGTCACGATCAATCTCAATGCGCCGCAAGGCACCGCGCCCGAGGCGCTGACCCGTTCCGGTCGTCAGATCGCCCGGCAGGTCCGCCGCGCGCTTCAACAGTCAGAATAGGGAAGCCCGGCCATGCCTCATTGGCTCGCCAATCCCGGCGACACAAAGCAGTTCACCCATATCAAGCGCTTCGATCCGCGTTTCTGGACCGTCAACTTCCCGCGGCCGATGATGGCTTCTGTCGTCACGGCTGGCCCGCAATCCCTGCGGGTCGATGCCGTGTTCTACATGGCCGACGATCTGGCCGGCCTGATCTGGGAGAGCGAGGATCTGTGGGATCATCCGCTCGTCGCCTATGAAACCGCGCGCGATTACCGGGGCTGCACGCTCGCCTTTCGCTGGCGGTCGGGCGGGATAATGCCGCTCGATGCGCTGCATGGCCCGACGCTGACGATCGAAGGCCGGGACGAGGCTGGCGATCCGCGCAGCTGGTATGTGCGGCTCTGGAACTATGCGAGCGGCACCCCCGAGGACGCCGAAATCGCACTGGATTTCGACGCGCTGGAGGGCGGGTTCCTGCTCCCGGGAGAGGCCGATCCGGTATGGGCCGGGGATATCGACCGGCTGTTCCTCTCGCTCGTGCCGCCCGGCTATACCTCCGCCAATACGCCGCTCGCCGCGCCGGCGGACGCTTGGGCGGAGCTGACGGACATATCCTGCGCCGGGGCCGGATCCACGATCCGTATCGGCGATACGCTGCTTCCCGAGCATGGGATGCGCATCGCGACCGGTTATGACGACGCCTATAACCAGACGCCGGCCCGGCTGGTACGCAATGCCCTGCATCTCGGCTATCGGGATATCATCAACCATTATGTCGGGATGAGCCATTATTACCGGCTCGAATATTATGGTTGGGCCGGGGGGCTGTATGTCAGCCTGTCAGGCGGCGTGCTCAACGGGCCCTGTGCGGCCTGGCACGCCGATTTCGCGGAGCGGACCAAGGCGCTCGGATATGTGCTGATCTTCTCGCTCTCCTACGAACTGTTCGATGCGATCTGCTTTGGCGACTGGAAGCAGCGGGACGAGCTCGGCAATCCGGCGCTGACCGGCTGGGAACCGCCATCGACCCTTTTATCGCCCGCCAGCAACGGCGCGATGAATTTTCTGAAAGCGGCGGCTCAGGCGTTTTCCGCGATCCTGCAGGGGGCGGGCCAGCCCGTCCATTTCCAGATCGGCGAGCCCTGGTGGTGGATCACGCTCGACGGCGCTGCGCGGATTTGCCTTTACGACAGCGCGGCACAAGCGGCGTTCGGGCCCAATCTCGTTTCCATCCCCACGATCAAGGGGCCGAAAACCGCCGCCGAAATCGCGATGCTGGACCAGGCCGGGCAGATGCTTGCCAATTCCACGGCGGATGTCGTTGCGGCGGTGAAGGCGCAGGCAGCGGACGCGGTGGCCTATCTGCTCGTCTATCTGCCGACCGTGCTCGACGAGGAAGCCCCAGAAGCCAAGCGCGCCAATGTGCCGCTGGGCTGGGCGGACCCGGCATTCGATATCCTGCAGCTGGAAGATTATGACTGGGTGACCGGCGGCAATCGCGGCGCCACGGCAAGAGCGGTCGCGGCGATGCAGGCGAGGCTCGGCTATCCCGCCGAACGCCAGCACTATTTTTCCGGCTTCGTGCTGAATGCTGAAGATGCGGCTCAGTGGTCGCTGATCGACGCCGCCGCCGAGGCTGGGCGCGAGCGCGGCGTCGCCGAAACATTCTTCTGGGCGCTGCCGCAGGTCGCGCGCGACGGTTTTACCCATTTCGACGGCAAGGAGGGCGATGTGCAGGCCTTTGACGATGTGCAGTTTCCGCTCGCTCTCGGCCGGGAAGCCGTGGCGACGCCGGGCTTTTCGACCGCGATTGTGACGACCGCGTCGGGCGCGGAATATCGTAACAGCGACTGGGCCGATGCGCGGATGCGTTATGACGCCGGGCCGGGGGTGCGATCGGAGGCCGATGTCGGCACGCTGATCGCCTTTTTCCGGGCACGGCGGGGCGCCGCGCGCGGTTTCCGCTTTCGCGATCCGTTCGACCACAGCTCTGACGCGATGACCGGGACGCCCGGAGCCGGCGACCAATTCCTCGGATTGAGTGACGGGGAGACGACTCTTTTCCCGCTCGTCAAACGTTATGGTGACGCTCCGGATCAACAGGTCCGGCGGATCGCCTATCCGGTTCCGGGAACCGTTCGCGTATCGGTCGACGATGTCGAACAGGCGAGCGGCTGGACGGTCGAGAACGGAGCGATCCAGTTCGACAATCCGCCCGCAGCCGACGCGGATATCCGTGCGGGGTATCTCTTCGATGTGCCCGTGCGTTTTGCCGAAGACCGGCTGGAAGTCAGCCGAGCGACTTTCCTGGCGGGCGAAGCGGTGAGCGTGCCGTTGATCGAAATTCGTTCATAAATAGCCTTCCCCTCGGGAGAAGAAGGACAACGCATGACCGACTTTCTATCCCTTCCGGTAACCACCATCGCTTTTTGCTGGCGGCTTGCGCGTCGCGACGGGGTGGCACTCGGATTCACGACACATGACCGCGATCTCACAATCGGCGGCCTTACCTATCGGGCGATGCCGGGCATGCTCCCATCGGCTGTCAGGCTCAGCGATGGACTCGATGCGAGTTCGATGGACGTGTCGGGCGCGTTGACCAGCGATGCCATCACCGAGCAAGATTTGCTGGCGGGGCGCTGGGACGGCGCTGTCGTCAGCCTCTTTGCCGTCGATTGGGAAACACCTGAAGGCGACACGGCACCGCTCGCACGCGGCGAGCTTGGTGCAGTCTCGATCGAGGGAAACGGTTTTACAGCGGAACTCAAGGGGCCCGCATCTGTGCTCGAGCGGCCGGTGAGCGAGCTGACATCGCCTGAGTGCCGCGTGCAATTCGGTGACACGCGCTGCCGTGTCGATCTTGCGCCGCATGCGCGTATCACGACAGTTGCCGCGGTAATCGATGCGGTCACCGTCGATGTGACGAGCGCCACCACCGCACCGAATGGCTATGGTTACGGCCGATTGCGCTGGATGAGCGGCGACAATAGCGGGCTCACCAGTGCGATCCTGCGTTCGGCTGGCAATCGCCTGACCTTGCGCGAAGCACCCGCCTACGCAGTGTCTCCCGGGGCGATGGTCGAGATCGTTGAGGGGTGCGACCGCATCTTCTCAACCTGCCGCGACCGTTTTGCCAATGCCGAAAATTTTCGCGGCGAGCCGCATCTTCCGGGCAATGATCTGCTGACCCGCTATCCGGGGGCGAGCTGATGACGGGGAGCGAGCGGCTGGCCCGGGGCAGATATGGGGAGGATGTGCAGGGCGGAGCCGCTGAAACCATCGCCGCCATAGTGGCGGCCGCCCGGGCCTGTCTTGGGGCGCCTTTCCGTTTCCAGGGCCGTGACCCGGCGATAGGGCTCGATTGTGTGGGGCTTGTCGACTTTGCTTATCGGGCGGTCGGCGCAAAGCCGGTGCTTCCTGCCGGCTATGCCTTACGGGGCGGCGATCTTCGCGATGCCGAAGCCCGGCTCTCTGCTGGTGGCTTCGTATCCATCGAAGGCGGTGCGGTGGGGGCGGGCGATCTTCTGGTGCTGCGTCCAGGCGCGCGCCAGCTTCATCTGGCCGTGCATAGCGGCCCGGCTTTCATCCATGCCGATCTGGGCCTGCGCCGCGTCGTCGAAACGCCCGGCCACCCGCCCTGGCCGTTGCTTGGAAGCTGGCGGTGGCGGCGCGAATCTGTCGAACGGAAAAACTGAATCATGGCGACACTTATCCTGAGCACGGCCGGAACCGCTCTGTTCGGCCCGGTCGGCGGCGTCATTGGCGCGTTCATCGGCCAGCAGGTCGACAATGAGGTTTTCAAGCCCGGGGGCAGGGAAGGACCTCGGCTCAACGACCTCAGACTTCAGACATCGTCATACGGTACGCCGCTTCCCAAGATTTTCGGTATGATGCGGGTCGCCGGCACTGTCGTCTGGGCGACCGATCTGCAGGAAGACCGCAATAAAGAAGGTGGCGGCAAGGGACGGCCGAGCACGACGACCTATAGCTACAGCGCCTCTTTCGCCGTGGCGCTGTCGGCCCGCCCGATCCGCGCGGTCCATCGTATCTGGGCGGACGGCAAGCTGTTGCGGGGCGCGGCGGGGGACTTCAAAAGCGAAACTGCCTTTCGCCTTCATCTGGGCGAAGAGGATCAAGCGGTCGATCCGCTGATCGCATCGGCCGAGGGCGGCGCAGGCACGCCGGCCTATCGCGGGCTGGCACTGGCGGTCTTTGAAAACCTCCAGCTTGCCGACTTCGGCAATCGGATTCCCTCGTTGACGTTCGAGGTGGAGGCGGATGAGGGGGCGGTCGGTTTCGCCGACATCGTCGACGAACTGAGCGCCGGACAGGTGGCCGCAGAGAGCAGCGCAACCCTGAGCGGTTATGCCGGGCATGGCAGCAC
>JBPOET010000159.1:0-5063 GCA_051251675.1 Parasphingopyxis sp.
ACCCAATTCCTTGGTCAGAACCGATTCAAGCCCGCTCTTGGACAGTTTGACCGTGAAGTGCTTGTATCCCTCGCCAAATACCTGACGAACTGGCTCATTAGGATCGAGCACGCACATCTGGCCCGGGCTAAGCCTGAAACTGGTCTGGCCCTGGGTCATTTCCGCCGAACCCGACAGCGAGAACTGCACGAGATACAGCTCTTCCATGGGAGGGATTTTTACAACTACCCGGCCATAGGGATTGCCATAGTCGGTTGCGTTGAAGCTGACCGACTTGAGCGATGCCTGACAATGTTTGAAGTCGATGGGCGGATTGCCACCTTCGATTTGCAGGTCGTGGGGACAGAGCATCTGGCTCATATGATCATGAACCTCGTCGATATCCTTGGTAACCAGTCGCGTCATACTCGGCAAAGGCATCGTTGTGCCATCCCACCGGTTCTGAGTTGCTGCCTGCATCATCATGGCTGTCCTCGCTCGTTAGGGCCCTTGATTGGTAAGAAAGACGTCATCCGCAACGCGTTCGGGTGTGCGATAATATGCCTTGCTCTGGGTAGCGCCTAAATCCAACATCATCTCACAAGTCTTGAAACCAACCAAACCGGGGTTCAGCACCGGAACATCCAGTTGGTCAGCCAAGAAAAGATGCGACTGGTGCATCGTGGTCGAACCAAGAACCAGGACATCTGCACGATCCTGATTAAGCGCCAGTTGCGCTGCATCAAGCAGGGCGGGAAAGACCGAATCTTCCTTGCCGGCCAGAAGCTCCGCCGTGTCCGGACGCACATCGATCGATCGGACCGAAGCCAGCCGGCTCTCCAGACCCTGTTCACGCAAAACCTTGTCATACAGCCAGTTCCACCTGTCCCACATGCTCAGAATGGAGAAGCGTTTCCCCAGTTGGCAGGCCAGGTGATAAGTCGCCTGGGCGGTGCCGACCACCGGTATGGTCAGGCGCGAGCGCAAGGCAGCCACTCCGGAATCGCTCATTGAGTTGACGCAGACCGCTGCAAACCCTTCCTCTTCGGCTCGCGCGCCGGCTTCCAGACAGAAGGCGTCGGCAATTGCACCTTCGTACATCGAGCCGAGAGCGCCCTCACCCCGCGCCGCACAATCAAATACGACTTCCGTATCGCTGGCCATCATATGTGCCGGGATCTGACTCGCAAAAGCTTGAAGCGCAGCATCTGGCACGGGTACGGGTACAATCATCTTGATGCGCCGAGTCAAAACTATCTCCAAGGTATCATTGCCATGGGGCGGCATATTGCTCGATCTGCTCTGAGCACCGCATTTACAGCAGATTTATGGAGGCCGGGATCGTGAAGTCAAATACCGATTCCCCACCTCATAAGACCTTTTTGATATGATAGGAAAAGGCGAACGCGGCTAAAGCCATGCCGCCCTGCACCCCGCGCGGAAGCGTATTCAGCGCTCAGCGGCCAGGCGCTGCACAGGGAGGATAGCCAGCAGACGGCACCGCGGCCCATCCTCGTTGGAACGACAACCCAACGGGAGAGAAATCTTGACAGCCGAATTGCCGAAGGGATTCGAAGATCTTGTTCCGTTTCTCGACTGGGCGCAGCCGACCGAATTGCGCAGGAACGAAAAGCGCTGGTCGGTAACGCTTGAAGAGAGTCGCGCTTTCTACGACAGCATGCTGAACCGCGGACCGGCGGTCCTGGAATATCTCAACCAGTTTTCGCTCGCGGACCTCGAAAAACAGGATCGCGCAGCAGAAAAACGCTTGCTCGATATGTGTCTCGCGCTGGCCGAAGTCTCGGCCACGATCGAAATGTACGAAGATCCACAGCCCAAATACGTCTTCCCGATCCAGAGGTTTGTTCCAACACATGATGCATGGCCGCTGGCCGGAACGGGAGAGACAAGATGACCACACAACCTTGCCGATTCATGGATCAATATCCCGAAGAGGGGCGCGATCCGGTCGATGTTGATCGCTACACCTCCGCCGAATATTTCGACCGCGAACGCGAGGCGGTGTTCCGCCGCAAATGGCTCAATGTCGGCAACATCCAGCAAGCGCCGAAACCCGGCGACTATTTCGTCGCGGATATCGAGATTCTCGATACGTCCCTGGTGATCATCCACGGCAAAGATGGCATCTATCGGGCATTCCACAATATGTGCTCGCATCGCGGCGCCCCGGTTGCCTGGGACAAGCAAGGCAGCTGCAAGGGATATCTGGCCTGCCGTTTCCACGGTTGGGTCTACGACCTGACCGGCAAGCTTGTACAGATTTCCGACGCAGCGAATTTCCCTGGAGTCAAAGCTGAGGATAACGGCCTCACCCCGGTCCATTGCGATGTGTGGGAAAACTTCATCTTCGTGAACATGGCGCCCGAACCCGAAGAAACGCTGGCCGAGTTCCTTGCCCCTGTTTCCGGCGAAATCGGCCGTTTCGATTTCACCGGCTTCACCCCGGCCTTCTCCTACCGTATCGAAGAGAATGTAAACTGGAAGACGCTTCAGGAAGCGCAGCTCGAAGGCTGGCACCTGCCCTATCTGCATGAAAAAACCCTGGCTCGTGCGGTGAAAGTAGAGGGCAATCAATATCGCCATGCGGGGATTGAGCTGCATGGTCTGCACGGCGTGCTCGGCTCTCCGCCATCGGAGAATTTCACGCCGTCGCCCGTCGCGCAACTGGCCAGCCAATTTGGAACGGGAACGGTGCAGGCGTTCGGGTCCAAGCTTGAAACCGAGGGCGAAGCCTATCGCTTCCGCGGCTCTTTCGATTTCTGGCACATCTTCCCGAACTTCTTCGTCGGCCTGCTGAACGGGCTTTACTTCACATTCAACATCTGGCCCGTCGCCGCCGATCGCAGCGTATGGGAGATCAAGGGCTATTACCCGCCCGTGCGGACGGCCGGCGAACTGTTCGCGCGCGAATATTCCAAGGTCGGCCTTCGCGATCCGATGATGGAGGACTGCTATACCCATGAACTGATCTGCGCACAGCTGAAGTCCGGCGCAAAGCAGCACATCCACTTCCAGGACGAGGAACTCCTTGCCCGCCATCTCGGCAATGGTGTGGATCTGTGCGTGCGCGGCCTCGCCTGAGTGGCGGACTTGACCCGGCTACGAGCTTCGGAGGCCAAAGTGGATCTGAGGACAAGTTATGACGTCGTGATCGTCGGTGCGGGCCATGCCGGCGCAGCGTTGGCGATCGCCCTTCGGCAGAAGGGGTTTTCCGGATCGATCCTGTTGATCGGCGATGAGCCCACCCTGCCCTATGAACGCCCGCCGCTTTCCAAAGATTATTTGCTGGGCAAGATCGGGGCCGAGCGCCTGTTGATCCGGCCCGCCGATTTCTGGCCCGAGAACGAGGTGGATCTTGCTGTTGGATGCGCCGCGCAAGAACTCGACCCGGGTCGGCGCCGCGTCACGCTGTCCGACGGGCGCGATTTCTCCTTCGGATGGTGTGTACTGGCGACCGGCGGGAAAGTGCGCCGCCTCGCCTGCAATGGTGCGGAACTCGGCGGTGTCCATACGCTGCGCACTCTGTCGGATGTCGAGCATATCCGCGACGAACTGGATGCAGCAAGCCAGGTGGCCGTTGTCGGCGCGGGCTATATCGGACTGGAATTTGCCGCGGCGGCCCGCGAACTGGGCAAGCGTGTCACAGTGATCGAGGCGCAGCAGCGCGTATTGTCTCGAGTCACCTCGCCGGTAATCTCTCGCTTCGTCGAGGAAGAACATATCCGCCGCGGCGTCAGTTTCCATTTCGGGCAGGGCGTCAGCGCGCTTCATGGAAAAGGAGCATTACAGGAAGTAATTCTTGATGATGGCACGGCAATCCCGGCCCAGATGGCCATTTGCGGAATCGGGATAGATGCCGAGACTGGTCTGGCTGAACAGGCGGGACTGGCCTGCGACAACGGTGTTCTGGTCGACTCCTGTTTTCGGACTTCGGCACCCGACATTCTCGCCATTGGCGATTGCTCCCGGCACCCCAACCCTTTTGCCGGCAGCCTCTGGCGGCTGGAATCGGTCCAGCACGCCCAGGATTCGGCCGTGACCGCTGCCGATGCGATTATCGGAAACGCCCTTCCCTACGCACAGGTGCCGACCTTCTGGTCGCAGCAATATGATCTGCGTATCCAGTCCGCCGGCCTGAGCATGTCGGCCGACGAGATCATCGTGCGCGGAGCAACCGGAAGCACCCCCTTCAGTGCGATCTACACGCGCGAAGGGAAAGTCATCGGGATCGATGCAATCAATGCTCCGCGAGACTTTATGGCAGCACGAAAGTTGATCCAGCGAGGCGCCAGCCCAGGCCGCGAAAGCCTGCGTGACATCAACATACCTCTTAGGTCGCTGGCCTAGTCATGCTCAAGCACGCCGTCCTTGCCATGCAAAGCGCACCCGATTTCAATCAGCGTATTCAGCTCCGCAGACACATCGCCCGCCCGGTGTATCATCATGATCGGCGATTTGAGCGCAGCTTCCGCAAGCTGGAGATAACAGACATCGTCGCGCTGCAAACGCTGAACCGATTCCGGCACCAGCGACACGCCGGCATGGGCCGCGACAAGACCGATCGCCGTCTGCAGCTCGCGAACCTCCATGACAGAAACGGGGTCGAGACCGAGATCGTGATAGGCGCCAAGCACCTGGTCCGCATAGCTCGGGCGCGCCGGTCGAGGATAGACGATCAGCGGCTGGGCGGCGAGTTTCGCAAGACTGACCGGCTCCGCACTGTTTGCGAGCGGGTCGTCCGCCGAAACGACCGCCACAAGCTTCTCCTTGGCCAGCACGAGCCGGCGGATTGCCGGATCCTCGATCCGCAAGCGACCGAAACCGACATCGATCCGGCCCTCTTTAAGCGCCGCAATCTGCTCGACTGTGGAGCATTCGTGCAGCGATACATCAAGATATTCAACCTGTTCACGAAACCGGTGAATAACCTCGGGCAAAGGTCCGTAGAGCGTCGAGCCGACAAAGCCGATCACAAACCTGCGACGCTCTGCGCCAGCCGCATGCCGCATGATCGCCTGCAACTGATCCATGCTCGCCAGGATCTGGCTGGCATGCCCATACAG
>JBPOET010000016.1:0-14465 GCA_051251675.1 Parasphingopyxis sp.
GTTCCCGTCAGGGCGCTTTCGAGCCTGCCGTTTCGTACCTTCAGTTCGCCCGAGACATCCGGCATATTGAGCGTCCCGCCGACATCGAGATCGGCGAACAGCGGGCCCGACAAGCTCAAAACCTCGTTACCGGTGAGCTGCCACAGGGTTTCCGCAGAGCCGTTGTAGCGCAGTTCGGCGAAGAGCGGCGCCACGGCAAGCAGGTCGCCAAAGCTCCCCTCGCCCGCTATCGGATCTAGCCGCGCCTGGAAGCGCATGATTTCCTCGCCATCGCTTTCCATTATCACCCGAGTCGCCAGGCGGCGATTTTCGAGCCGGGCATTGATCCCGAGGTTAACCGGGCGCGGGCGCAGCGCGAAGCCTTCCCGTGTCAGGCTGCGAACACGCAGCTCGACATGTCCAGTCGGGATATTGCTGTCGTCGCTTTGACGATAATGGACCATGCCCGTCGCAAGGCCACCAAAGCCGGTATCGGGATAGGCAATGTCGACAAGTGACAGCGGGACATTATCGACGATCGCGTCGACCTGCGTGACCGATCCGCCGAAGCGGCCCGAAAGCGTGGCCCCGCCGCCTGCATAGCTGATCGTGCTTTCCGGGATCACCCAGCCATTTTCGTCCTGCCGGATGATCAGAGGCGTCAACTCGATGGGCTCGCCGCGGAATGATCCACCGCCCTCTACGCCTATCTCGCCGGGCGCAATGGCCGCCTGGGCCGAGAAATCGAAATTGCGCCCGCGCGCTCCGCCCACATTGAAATCGGCGGTGCCATGGCCTCCCTCGAGCTCTACCGATCCGTCAAAACGGGCAAGCGAAAGATTGCGTCGACGCAAGCCGTAAAGTTCGACACTGCCCTCCAGGCGCGGCAGATCTTCCAGCGGTCGCCAGCGCAGATCGAGCATCGCCCGGCGGACCGTCGCATCGATCTCGCCGCCAAGCCGCGCATTTTCCGCATCGATATCGACCACGACCAACTGCTCGCCCCCTTCCATCAGGAGCTGGATATCGCCGGTCACGCCAACGCCCGTCAGTTCCAGCAGGCCGACCATACCGCCATCCCTGAATGCAAAACCGCCAGACGTACGCGTATCGGCCACAAGCAGTTCGGATATGGCGATGGACACCGGCGCGCCTGTCGGCAGGGCAATAACGCCGGACGATGTAAATGGTCCGCCCATGGACCCGCCCGTGGCCGTGAAGAGATAGCCGCGCTCATTCGGCTCGAGAACGGCGTTCACATCGGCGACTCGCGCCGAAGGTACGGGATTGGCCAGAGTGAGTTCGACACGGGGCCGGGACGGCGCGCCCTGCGCTGTCACCGTCAATGGCCCATATTGTGCCTGTTGGCCCGACCCCGAGATATAGAGCTCGCCTCCGCCATCCAGATAGCCGCTGCCATTGAACCGCAGCGACGGCGAACGGAGTTGCATGTCGGTGAAGGCGAAGCGGCCATCCGGCCCATAGGCGATGGAAGCGTCGACGACAGGCGGGCCGCCCGACAATGTCTGGAAAAAGCTGTTCTCCAACTGGCGTGTGGTCGCCCTCGCCTCCCCGGCAATAACAAAATTTCCACCGGAGGCCGGTCTCACATCAACCCGCGTACGAATGTCGAAAATGCCTAGGCCCGGAAGGCGGAATCTATCGATGTCGCCGTTGAAGGCGGCCACATAATTGCCCGAAGCCAGATCGTAAATCGTAGAAACTTCGCCGCGCAGACGGTCGGACCGCAAGAGCAGATCGTCGCCGACAATCTGGTTGTCCGTGATCAGCAGATTGCCATCGATCGACACATTGCGCACGATATCGTCGAAGGTTTCGCCCAGACCAGTGATCCGGCTCGCTGTTGCGGCTACCGGCAAAGTGAATGGCGTCTGGCCGAGCCGGCCCTCCCCACCGATACGCAGATTATCGAAACCCGTACCCCCGAATGCGGCCCGCGGTGCCGTCAGCTCGTACCGGAATCCCGCCCTGTCGAACGGACCATCGAGACCCACGGACATCCGGACATCGGAACCGCTCATAGTGGTGACAAGGGCCGAAGGCTCGAGGAGCCGGAAACGCGCCGCAAAACCGTCAAAGGCGCTTTCGGCCAGATCGAGAACGCCCCGGCCCTCTATGACCGCCGATGGCGAGCGGATATCGAAATCGCCCGCCAGGCGGCGGTTTTCCAGCGTGGCCCGGGCGCTCAAATTCATTTCGGGCGCGGTGAGACGGCGCAGAACCCCCGGGTCCAGCAACTCTGTGGTGCGTACGACCCCGCCGAGCACAAAGGCTCCGTCATTCGCTTCAAGATCGAGATCGACAACCCGCGCTTCGCCACTGTCGATTTGCGCCCGTCCATTCCAGCCCTGCCACGTGCCGCTGCCGGCAATGTCGATAGCCAGCGAACGCTCGATTCCCGTGAGCCCTGCAAGAATTCCGTCTTCCGGAGCGTAGAGCTGCAGATCGACATCGAAAACATCGCCATCCGGCTCGGCATCGAGATCGAAAGTCAGCCGCTCGCCGCTGTCGAGCGACTGGCTACGCAATTGGAGGAGCGCGCGTCCCGCGCGAATATCGGCATTGCCCGCCAGCGACACATGCTCCCTCCGCCCCGCCACCGTTTCCTCGAACCGGAGCCGCACAATATCCAGCGAACCGACATGGATATCGAAGCCCGGCAGGATCGGCTGTCCTTCCTCTTCCGACGGGATAAGCTCAGGCGTTCGGTGCAGGATCGCAAGATTCGAAGACAGGCTGTCGATATGCAGGCGATTGTCGAGCAGAAACAGTCCGGGCTGCCAGTCCAGATCAAGCTCCGGCACTTCGAAAAACAGGCCCTCGGGATCGTAGAGCCTGAGATCGGATATCGTCATCCGGCCATAGATCGAACCGTCGATCCGTCCGATCCTGACCCTCAGGCCGCTGGCTGGCTCCAGCGCTTCTATACGGTCGATCAGGAAACGCCTGCCCGGCGGCGTGTCGAGCGCAAACAGGGTGACAAAGACAAGGGCGAGCAAACCGGCAATACCGTAGAGCACCCACCGCGTTATCCTCCGCCGCCGGGGTGTCGCCGAAATATAATCGACATCCTCCGGAACCGCATCTGCAGTCGCGCCCGCCATCAGAAAGCCTGTCCGAGCGAAACATAGATAGCAATCACGGGATCGCCGGGCTGCGGATTGAGCGGCGTGCCGACATCGAGCCGGATCGGGCCGAAACTGCTGTAATAGCGAAAGCCGAGACCGGTCCCGAACCGCAAATTGCTGAAATCGGGATAGAGATCGGTGTAGATCGCGCCCGCATCGATGAACGGGACAATCCCGAAATTGCCGAAGCGATACCGGGCTTCGATCGCCATCTCGACAAGGCTGCGCCCGCCGATCGGATCGTTGTTCGCATCGCGCGGGCCGATCGACTGATAGCTGTATCCGCGCACCGACCCGCCGCCGCCGGCATAGAAACGCCGCGAGGGTGCGATATTGTTTGTCGACGCGCCGGGTATACCGCCAAGCCTGATACGTCCGGCAAAAGTCAGGGCATCCATCAGCGGGAAATAGGCACTCCCGTCGAGCTGCACCCGCGCATAGCCGAAGGTTCCGTCATGGAAGGATAGCTCCGGCGATACGAAGGCGGACAGGCGGATACCGCTCTCCGGATTCAGCAAATTCCGCGTTCCATCGTAATTCAGACTCATCGGGATGGCGCCGATAAGAAACGTCTCGCGCTGCCGCATCCCGGCGGCTCCGACGACATCGCGTTCGTCGGATGCCAAGAGCTCAAGCCCGAGCGACCAGAACCATTGCTTCTGCCACAGCTGGTTGGAAATGCGCTCGAAGCTCGCCGTAAAGCCGGCTGTGCGGGCGTCGAAGGCATCGCGGTTGGCGTTGCTGGCAAAAATCTGCGCCGTCAGGATCTGATCGCGCTCCAGGAAATTGCTGCGCCGCAGGCTAACGCTTGCAAATTGTTCGTCCGTGCCGAGGATGCCGCGGAGCGCAAGCGCGCCTTCCGGCCGGATCAGGTTGCGATGCTCCCAACCCACTTCGACGCGCGCGCCCTCTCCCGTGCTATATCCGATCTCGCCGGAAATCGTTCGCGGCGGCGCCGGCTCCATGGCGACGGCAATGTCGACAAGGCCAGGATCGCCGGTCTCCACCGGAGTCAGGTCGACGCGCGATACGAGACCCGTCTGGATCAGGGCCCGGCGCAAATCGTCGACCATACCGGTCGAGTAAAGCTCGCCGGGTTCGAACCGGGCGATGGTCGCCACATGGTCCGATCCGAACAGCTCGTCCGCTCCCTCTTCGACCCGGATCGCCCCGAACGATCGCTCTCCGCCGGTTTCGACGGGAAGGGTCAATCTGGCGATGCGGCCGGCGTGATCGACGATCACTTCTTCTTCGCCCATCTCGGCGAAAGGATATCCGCGATTGCCCAGTTCAATGGCGAGATTGGCCTGCGCGGACGTTACCGCCGCGGCGTCGACCGGATCGTCTTCGCGAACCGGGAATTGCTCTCTCAACTCGTCGGAACGATCTCCAGCAGCGTCAAGGCCCGGCAGTTCCACGCTCGCAAAACGGTACAGCGGGCCGGCCTCGATATCGAATATGACTTCGATCCTTTCCTGACCAGTTTCGCCGCTCAGCTCGGATACAACCTGGGAGTCATAATAGCCGTGCGACCGCAGCAGTTCGCGCAGCAGCTCACGGTCGACATCGGCGCGCCGGTCGATCTGGGCGACGACCGCCGGTTCGCCGTCTCGCTCCCGCAGGACGGACAAGGCGCGAAACTGGGATCGAATTTCGCCGGCCTCGTCAAGATCGTCGAGCCCGCGAAGCACGACGGAATAGCGCTGCTCCGTATTGATCGCGATCGCGTTCCGGCTGGCGGCGGTTTCCGAATCCGCGACGACCGACATGTCGGGCCAGGCAACGCCGAAATCGTCAAACTCAGTGAGCGGTTCGGATGCGGCAAAACCCGCATTGGCATCCAGTGGCTGCAGCTCGCGCGTCGCCAGCGACTCGACCTCGTCTGCGACATCCTCGACAATGGCATCGGCCGGGGTTTGCGCGACAAGCGGCAGCGGAGTGCCCAGCGCGCAAAACAGCATGAACGAACCGAAATACGCCCGGCCCGGTTTGATCAACCCGGTCATGCCCGGCTGGTAGCGCGAATAGCGCTTGATCGCCAAACAAATACGCCAAGGTCGACAGGAAAAAAGTCGTGCCTTTTAGTGCAGCGAGGACGCGATACCGCCGCTGTCCATCCACTCGACGAGCCGTTTGATCTGGCGCCAGCGGCAGAAATGGACGACATTGCCCTTTTCCCGGCTCTTGTTGGCACGGGCCGCCGCTTCTTTTCCGGCAAGCAATCCAAATTCTTCGACAAGCTTCACCGCGTCGGACACGGCTTCACGATCCGGAATGTAGAATTGCTCATGCATAGAATGGAGATCCTGTTTTCCGCCCGGCGTCACCGATCCGGCCTGGCGGAAACCTCTACCCGGAAAGCGTTTCACATCTCGCGGCGAAACTGGTGAAGAAGCCATTAGCCATTCTCCCGGGTGACAGCCGCAAACGCCGCTGCCATAGCGAGCACCATGATGGAAGAACCAAGACAGGGACAGTTTGGCGGCGGCATATTCCTTGCCATCGGCCCGTTTGCCGGCCTGGCTATCGGCACGGCCGCCGGCGAGCCGACAATCGGCTTGCTGGCGGGAATCGCGATCGGCGTTGTCCTTGCGCTCGCCGTCTGGCGGTTCGTACGCTAAGCTAGCCGACGCCCGGCCCAGACCACACGGCCGATAACTTCCACCGAGTCCAGGTCGCAGTCAGGCCAGTCCGGATAACCGGCATTGTCGCTTTTTATAGTGAACCGGCGGCTCGCCGGATTCATCGCGATCCGTTTGACGATCAAGGCATTGTCGTCACGCAGCACATAAATACCGTCGCGAAGCCGCTCGGCTCCATCCCCCCGGCTCACGAGAATTTCATCTCCATCCGACAAGGTTGGCTCCATCGAGTCTCCGGAGACGGTGATGATCGATAGTTCAGCGGGATCGCCCCCCGCCAGCTTGCGCAGCCAGCGGGCAGGAAAAGCAATCTGAGAAAGTTCCTCTTCGTCGTCCGCCAGTGCCCCCGGGCCTGCCGAGGCATTTACGGCAAACTGGCGGATCGCTACCATGTCACGGCCCGGAAGCCAGCGATCTGCAGGATTTTTCCTAGATACGTTCCCGTCTGGCGCCCCCAGCATCCGTTCATCGACGGCAAAATATTCGGCCAGTATCCGGCGGTCCCGCTCAGCCAGGCGCCGGGGCGTTCCTCTCTTTATAAACTGTTGAATATAAGCCGCATTCCGGCCGATCATCCGGGACAGGGCCGAATAGTCGTCGCCGCGTTCGCGCGCCAGACGCTCCAAAACCTGCCGAGGGCCGTCTTCATCCATATCGGCATCATACCGATAGGAATATTCCTAGACAAGTAGGAAATTACCTTTGAGATAGGAATTTCCCTACTGGCCCCGAGTCGCCGGATCGCCAGCAACCTGGAGAAAAAGGATGAGCTTACTGATCGATATCGACCGTTTTCTGCGCCGTTCCGGCATATCTCCCACCCGTTTCGGTCGCGAGGCTGTGAACGACCCCCGTTTCGTATTCGATATTCGCAAGGGGCGCGAATGCGGCGGCAAGGTCAGCGCCCGCGTATACGCCTTCATGGCGAAGGCCGAAGGCAAACCCGGCCAATGCGGATGAGCGGCGCGCCCCCAGCCGCCGGCCTCGCGCCGCTGATCCGCGCGCTGGCGAAACGCAGCGGCGCGCAACCGATTGTGGAGAATGCGCGATCGACACCATGGTCGAGCATTACATTCTCCGGTGCACGCCACCGATTTTCGCTGCGATTTGAGGGCGAGCGGGCCGCCAGCCAAGCGCACGCACTGTGCGACGGCCTCGATTATGCGGAATTCGAGCTGGGCGCCCATCTGCTGGTCGATATCGCGATCATCGAAAACAGCCTGGGCGCCGCCTGCTGTACGCTCAGCGTCGAGGCGCTGACGATCGCAAATGACTGAACCGGCTAGCTTGCCTTGCCGGAGACCTTTTGCAGGGCATTGAGCGCTTCGCGAAGCGCGGCATCGTGATTGCTTTCCGACTGGCTTTGCGGTTCGGCCTGAGGATGCGGCGTTACATTCTCGTGGACGGCATCGGCAAAACCCCTCGGCGCGCCATGTTTGCGGGCCTGTTTCCGTTTGAGTCCGGCCTCCAGCCGCGCAACCAGATCCGCAAGATCCGCCTTGACCTCGGAAGGTGCATTCACTGCATCCGGCAGCGCACGCGCGTCTTCCTGTTCCTGTGTTTCCGGGGCACTGTCTTCAGCGGCGGCCTCGCGCTGAGGCAGGGATATCTCGAAGACCGGTTCGGGAATGTCGGATGCGTCATCCACCGCTTCCGCCACCGGCGGAAACACGGCATCCTCCCCTTCAAGAGACTCCGCTTCGACTTCGGCAGGTTCCGCGGAATCCACCTCATCTTCGGCAATTTCCTCCAGCTCGAGGATATCGGACGCGTCGGCAGCTGCATCCGTCTCGTCAGGCGCTACTGTAACGAGTTCAAGCGGGAGGCCCATTTCGTCGCCAGCCATGATCGGCCGGCGATACGGCGCATCGGGATGGCTGTCTGCGCGCCGGATCCGCGGATTTTCCTCGCCTGTTTCGGATTGCCTATGGTCAAATCGATCAACCGCCCGTTTCTGTGATTTACGGCCAAGCAGGGGAGTCAGAACAGCCCATGCCCCGAGTGTAACCGCCAGCGCGGCGATCAGGGCGAAAACGATCCGCGCCCTCGCACCCAAAGGCGGCTCAGCAGCAGCAAGAACGCCCGGCAGGCCGGTTTCGACGACAAACGCCTCGAACCAGGGATTCGGGGTCATCAGGATCAGCGCGGCGACGATGAGCCCGGCAACCGCCGAAGCGACGGGAACTTTCGGAAGTTTCGCAAGCGCATCGGGCAGCGAAACGCCATTTCTGATCGCATCCAAATTCATATTCATAACCTAAACAGCCTTGCCGGTGAGTTTTTGGTAAACAGGGGCATAACGGGAAATGTTTGACGACCAGTTACGATCGCGCTCGACAAATGCGCGCGCGGCATTGCGGCGCTCTTCCCAATTTTCGCGATGGGCGAACATATCGGCCAGCGCCGCCGCCAGCGCGTCGGGATTGTCCGGAGCAAAGAGCGTTCCCGTAACGCCATCTTCGATCAGTTCCCGGTGACCGCCAACGTCCGACGCTGCAACCAGCCTTTTCTGGGCCATTGCCTCGAGAGGCTTGAGCGGCGTCACCAGTTCGGTGAGGCGCATCTTCTTGCGCGGATAGGCGAGGATATCGATCAGGCTGTAATACCGCTCCACCTCTTCATGCGGAACGCGCCCAGTAAAATGGATATGGTCTGCAACATCGGATTGCTCCGCCTGTGCCCGCAGCGCATCGTCCATCGGTCCGCCGCCGACCAGCAACAGATGCGCATCGGGCCGCGCCATCACAAGCCGCGGCATCGCGGCGATCAGGTCGTCAAGGCCTTCATAATCGTAAAAACTTCCGACAAAGCCGACAACATCCTTGCCGGAAAGCCCCAATGACCGGGCGAGCTTCGCATCTGCCGGCGAGGGATCGCCAAACAGCGCCATGTCCACGCCGTTAGGGGACACCATGATCTTGTCGCCATCGACCCCGCGGCGGATAAGGTCGAGACGCAACCCTTCGCAGATTACGGCAACGGCATCGGCCTGGTTCGCCGCATGCGTTTCGAGCATGCGGGTCAGCCAGTATTTCGGCGAATTGACGCTGCCCGTGCCGTTGCCAACGGCCGCATCCTCCCAGAAGGCGCGAATCTCGTATATCAGCGGCAGGTTTCGGCGCCGCGCCACACGCAGGGCCGCCATGGCGTTGAGAACCGGCGAATGGACATGCAGCTGATCGGGCTTCCACGCCTCGGCTACCGTCTCGATCCGCTCGGCAAGCAGAGCAATCTCGCGCCATTCGCGCAGCGGCGGGGTCATCGTTGCAGGCGGCGGTGTGCGATAGAAGGTCAGGCCGTCGATGGTTTCGACATCGTCGCCACCCGCCGTGTGCCGCGAGCCGGTAACCCCGGCAACCTCCCAGCCGCGTGCGATCTGCGCCTTGAGGATCGCACGCGTCCGAAAGGTGTATCCGCTGTGCATAGGCATGGAATGATCGAGGATGTGCAGAATACGCATGCCCATGCCTTCGCACAAACTGCTTAACGCCCCGCTAACCGCTGCACTGTAGATGGGACAGTGAGGCATCGTGTCTGGGAACCGGAAAACTGCAATGATTGATATATTTTCTCTAGCGCTGAGCCACGGGTTGCTGCTCCTTGTCGCCTGGCGCCTGATGTTCCGGCCCGATCTCGACGATGACAGCGCCGACGGCGGCCCGCGGAAAACCGATCTGATCGGTCGGCCGATAAAGAACTCCAGTGCTGCCGGAAACGCGGAGCCGGTGTCCAATGCGTGATCTCGGCCTGGCCGGGTTTCTGGGTGCCTTGCTTGTGCTGGGCATCCGGCGGCCGTTCCTGTTCATTCTCGGCTATATCTATATCGATATCGTTTCGCCGCAGCATATCTCCTATTTCCTGCTGAGCAGCCTGCCCGTTTCGCTGGTGATGTTCGCGCTCGCGATTGTCGGCTGGGTGATTACGGACAAGAAAGACGATGTGCGGATCGCACCCCGGCAGATCCTGATGGCGCTGCTTCTCATCTATTGCGGCCTGACAACCTATTATGTCGCCGAATTCCAGGCCGAGGCTTTCGAGAAATGGGACTGGGTCTGGAAATCGATGGTCTTCGCGATCTTCCTGCCCTTGGCCTTGCGCACCAAATTGCGGATCGAAACCGCCCTGCTCTTCATGATCCTGTCGCTGGCCGCAATCGTGATCGGCGCCGGGCTGAAAACCGCTCTGGGCGGCAGCGGCTATGGCAGTTTCGCCATGATGGTGGACAGCAACAGCGGCCTTTATGAGGATTCGACCCTGGCCATGGTCGCCGTCATGGTAATCCCCATCATCCTCTATTTTGTAAAAAACGGCACCGTTTTCCCACCGGACTGGCGGGTTTCCGTTTTTTGTTATGCGCTGATTTTCGCCTGCCTGCTAACACCCATCGGCACGCAGGCCCGTACCGGCCTGATCTGTATCGCCGTGCTGGCGATCCTTTTGCTGCGCGACTCAAAACGACGGGGACTGCTTATCGCTGGCGCGGCCGTGGGCGGACTTCTCGCGATCCCCCTTCTCCCCAGCTCTTTCGCCGAACGTATGGGCACCATCCGAACCTATCAGGCGGACGAATCTGCGAGCACGAGAATTGCCGTATGGCGCTGGACGTTCGACTATGTGCAGGAACATCCTCTGGGCGGTGGGTTCGAAGCCTATCGCGGCAACAGCTTCTCCTATTTCACCAGCGAGGCTTCGGAGTCCGCTGGCACCACGACGATCAGCCGCAGCTTCGTCAACGATCGCGGCCGCGCCTATCATTCCGCCTATTTCGAGATGCTCGGCGAGCAGGGCTGGATCGGCCTTGCGCTCTGGCTGATCATTCAGGGTATCGGCATTCTGCGCATGGAATGGCTGCGCCGGCGCTATCGCGGCGAACGGGCACCGCCGGGATATGAGTGGGTGTCTCCGCTGGCGACGGCGCTGCAACATGCACAGCTGATCTATCTGGTCGGCGCTCTGTTTGTCGGCATCGCGTTCCAGCCATTCGTCCTCATGCTGCTTTCCGTCCAGATTGGCCTCGACACCTATCTCGCGCGCATCCGCAAGCGCGACGGATTCCAGCCGCTCAGGGAAACGGTGGAAGCCCCATCCGGGTTTTCGACCGCGATGGGCGCCGGATCATGAACGGCAAGCCCGATCTCACCGCGCTTACCTCATTGCGCGGCATCGCTGCATGGTATGTGGTTCTCTACCATATCCGCGTTACGACGGCCGATATCCTTCCGCCGGAAGCGCTAGCGATATTCTCCAAGGGCTATCTCGCGGTCGATTTTTTCTTCCTGCTTTCAGGCTTCGTGATCTGGCTCAGCTATCGCGACCGGATTTCCGAGAACGGGATTGCGGCGGTACCGTCCTTTCTGGCCCGCCGATTCGCCCGTATCTATCCGCTTCATTTCGTGGTGCTGTGCGGGGCCATCCTGTTTGCACTCATGCTTGCGGCTACGGGGAGAGCGAGCCCGCAGGAATTTCCGATACGCGAGTTGCCGCTGCACCTGCTCCTCATCCAGAATTGGGGCTTCACGACCGGATTGAGCTGGAACGATCCGGCTTGGTCGATCAGCACCGAAACGGCCGCCTATCTGATGTTTCCCCTCATCGTGCTGGCCGTCGACTGGCGCCGGGTGCCGACATCGACGCTGCTCATGCTGATCGCCCTGCTCGCGCTTGTCCTGCACAATTTCTTCGTCGCGATGGACGCGCCGCTGCTCGACAGCAATATCCCGCGGACCGGCCTGGTCCGCTGCCTGCTCCAATTTGCAATAGGGACGATCCTTTGCGCGCTCTGGCTGCGCTGGCGCGACCGCCCGGCGAAACCCGCACTGCTTGCTATCGCGGCTGCCATTCTTGCCGGCAGCCTGGGATTAGCGGGCATTATCGCCGAAACGCTTGCCGTGCCACTCGCCTTTTCGGGCCTGCTGCTGACGGCGGCCCTGACCGCCACGATGGCGCGCAATCCTCTGACAGCGGCGCCTCTGCACTATCTGGGCGAGGTCAGCTATGCGACTTATCTCGCGCATTTCCTGTTGTTCGTGCTCTTCAAAATCCTCTTCGTGGGCGAAAACGGGCAGATGGGCTGGGCCGGGCTTGCCGGCTTCCTGGCGCTTACCCTCATCGTTTCGATCGGCCTGTATCACGCCGTGGAGCGTCCGGCGCAGCGTTTCCTGAACGCGCGTTTCGACCTGTTATTCGCCAGGAAAGCGCCCGCTGGCTGACGGCTTTGCTCGACAAGGCGGCCGATACCATATTAAGAGCCGTCTCGACCATGACCGAACCGACATCCATCGAAATCATCCCCGACATCACCCAAATGAATGTCGCCGAACGGCTTCACAAAGTCGGGCAGGACGCCATCACATGGCTTGATACCCACACAGCGGAAATTCTCATCGGCTTGGGATTCGCGGCGATTATCGTGCTCGTGATGGTCGGGCTGCGGCGCTACGGACGCCGCTGGTACGAACGCAATACCAGCCTGGAGACATGGCAATCGGTGGTCGGCCGGACGATGGCCAAGACGCGCACATGGTTCATGATAGCGCTTGCCCTGGAAGTCGTCGCCGTCTTCTCCGACGCCCCTGGCCTTATCGCCCGATCAATCGGTTTCCTGTTTTCAATCGCGATGGTGGTTCAATCGGCGATCTGGGCCCGCTCCATCATTCTCGGCTTTGTCGAGCATCGGACGAGAACCGACGAAAGCTCAAGCGAAGCGCTGGGCAGCGCGATGAAACTGATTCGCGTGCTGGTGACATTCGGCGTCGTGGCGATCGCCGGAATCGTGGTGCTGGACAATCTGAACGTCGACGTGACCGGGCTCGTTGCCGGCCTCGGGATAGGCGGCATAGCGATCGGTCTTGCGGCGCAGGGCATCTTCTCCGACCTCTTCGCCGCGCTCTCGATCATCTTCGACAAGCCTTTCAAGGTTGGCGATGCCGTCCATTATGACGGCACATTCGCGACGGTCGAGCAGATCGGATTGAAATCAACCCGGTTGCGCGCGGTTACAGGCGAAGAAGTCATCATCTCCAATACCAACCTGCTCGACAAGGAGATCATGAACCTGACCCGGCTCAATCGCCGCCGGGTAACCTTCAATGTGGGCGTAATCTACCAGACGCCGCCGGAAAAGGCCCGCCGCGTGCCGGACATATTGCGCGACATCATCAATGCCGAAGGCCACACTTTCATCCGCTCCGGCTTCACCGGATTCGGCGCGTCGAGCCTCGACTATGAACTGCAGTTCGACGTGCAGAGCGCGAATTACGAGGTCGTCTACAACGCGCGCCATGCCATCGGCATCGCGATCTTCCAGCGCTTTGCCGAAGAAGGTCTGGAATTCGCCTATCCGACGCAAACGACCTTTACCGCGGCCCCCGACGGTGAGATGATCATGCCCTATCCTCCCGGGGGCTGGGGCACATCGGAAAGCTGAGCCCTCTGGGCGCTATCCCAATCCGATATCGTCGAGCGAGAGAAGCGAGGCGTTCCCGCCCGCGCTCGTCGTATCGATACTGGTCACCCGTTCGGCGCAGAAGCGCGGCAGATAGTGCGGACCGCCGGCCTTGGGGCCGGTGCCCGACAGGCCTTCGCCGCCAAAGGGCTGCGACCCCACAATCGCGCCGATCATCGATCGGTTGACATAGAGATTGCCCACACGGGCCCGCGCCTCGACCAGTTCGCTGCCCCGCGCAATGCGGCTGTGCAGCCCCATTGTCAGGCCGAAGCCCTTGGCATTGACGCGTTGGACAGTCTCTTCGAGCTTGCCCGATTTCCAGGTCGCGACATGGAGCAACGGGCCGAACCACTCGGTATTGAGATCGTCCATGCTATCCAGACGAATCAATGTCGGCGGTACGAACCGCCCCTTTTCGGGTACATCCAGCGTCTTGATCCAGCGATCCTTCATCGCCGCCCGATGCGCCATCAGCTTGTCATAGGCGGCATCGTCTATGACAGGGCCGACATCGGTAGCCGGATCTGCCGGGTCGCCGACGATCAGCGCATCCATGGCGCCGGTCAGCATTTCGATCATATGCTCGGCGACTTCCTCCTGCACGAGCAGCAACCGAAGCGCCGAACAGCGTTGGCCGGCCGACCCGAAAGCCGAAAGGAGCACATCGGCAACCACCTGCTCCGCCAGCGCGGTTGAATCGACGATCATCGCGTTGACGCCGCCTGTTTCCGCAATCAGCGGTACAAGGGGGCGGTCTTCCCCTTCGAGCAGGCTTTGCGCGATTTTCTTCGCTGTGGGCGTGGAACCGGTAAAGGCAACGCCGGCGATCCTCGGATCGCCGGTCAGGGCGGCTCCCACAGCCGGCCCGCCCGGCGCCAGGATCAGGGCGTCTTCCGGCACTCCGGCCAGATGCGCGAGCCGGACGGCCTCGGCGGCAATGCGCGGCGTTTGCGGCGCGGGCTTGGCGATCACCGTGTTGCCGGTAACCAGAGCTGCGGCAACCTGCCCCGTGAAGATGGCCAGCGGGAAATTCCAGGGCGCGATACAGGTCCACACGCCGCGCCCTTCCATCCGCAGGACATTGCTCTCGCCGGTCGGCCCAGGAAGCTCTACCGGCTGCAGCTTCTCGACCGCTTCTCCCGCATAATAGCGGCAGAAATCGATAGCCTCTCGCACCTCCGCCAGCGCATCGGGGATCGTCTTGTTGGCTTCATGGACGGCCAGCGCCATCAGCTCGCCCCGGCGCTC
>JBPOET010000160.1:0-5057 GCA_051251675.1 Parasphingopyxis sp.
ATCTGGTCGGCGCCATTCACCACCCGTCCCTTGTCCTGATCGATCCGTCCGTTCTCGATACCCTGCCGCCACGCGAATTGCGCGCGGGCTATGCGGAAACGGTCAAATACGGCCTGATCGACGACCCTGCGTTTTTCGGATGGTGCGAGACCCATGGCACTGATCTGCTCGCCGGCGACCGTGCGGCGCAGATCGAAGCGATAGAGCGTAGCGTTTCCGCAAAGGCGCGCATCGTCGGAGAGGATGAAACCGAGCGCAGCGGACGACGCGCCTTGCTCAATCTCGGACACACATTCGGCCATGCGCTCGAAGCCGAAACCGGATTTTCGGATTCTCTCCTGCACGGCGAGGCCGTCGCAGCCGGGATCGTTCTCGCTTTCCGCTATTCCGCGCATAAAGGGCTGTGCGGCGAGGACGAGGCGGAGCGCGTATCGACACATTTCGAAGCAGCCGGGCTGCCCCACGGCCTGTCCAGTGCCCGTGTTCGCGCCAATGGCAAGCGGCTCGTCACCCATATGATGCATGACAAGAAGATGGAGGGCGGCACCCTTCCCTTCCTGCTGGCGCGCGGGATCGGCGAGACCTTTCTTGCCCGCGATGTGGATATGGAAGATGTAGCGGCGTTCCTGGACAGCGCTGACTAATCCCTAGCCGCCCGGCTTTTCCGCACCGTCGAAATCGAGCGAGTCGGCAGCGCCAAAGCTCATTTCCGATCCCGCATGCAGGCTCCCTTCGGCGCTTTGCATGGCGAGACGGGTGCAATCGCGTTTGCGATATTCTTCCTCGACCCGGTCGATCAGGCTCTCGTCCAGATCGACAAGCTCCATGGCCTTGCGCGCCATGGCGATCGCCGATTCGAGAACCTCCCTGAAAACGCCGTCCAGTTGGCCTTCCTCCAGATCGAGCAGGTGGCGACGATCGAATACACGCGCCAGGATCTTCACTTTCGGAAATGCGGTTCGCACGGCACTCAGGGCGTGATTGTCCAGTTCCGTGCCATCGTTGCAGAAAAGGATCGCGCTGGCATGTTCGGCGCCTGCCTCGCGCAAAAGGTCGACCCGCAATCCGTCGCCAAAATAGACTTTCCGCCCGAACGCGCCGGAACGGTCTATCTGGTCGGGCTTGGAATCGATGAGGGTTACCGGAACATTGGCGCCCGTCAGCATCTGCGCGACCGTCTGGCCGAAACGCCCATGTCCCACAACGATTGCCCCGGGTGTCGGGGCATCTTCGGGGCCTTCCATGTCATCGCGGGCGGATGCCCGAACACCGCCGAAACGCTTGGCAAGGGCCATGAGGAAAGGTGTCGTGGCCATGGATAGGGTCACGACAGCGCCGAACAGGCTCGACGCGGCGTCCGTCACCAGAAGCGCGCGTTCGGCTTCGGTGAACAGCACAAAGGCGAATTCGCCGCCCTGGCTGAGCAGCAGGCCGAGCACGAACGCCGCACGCGCCCTGACGCCGAAAGCCATCGCCAGGCCGAAAATGATCACGACTTTCGTGACGACCAGCGCCGCCGCCATCCCGACCACGAACAGCGGCTGTGCAAGCACGACATCGACATCGAGCATCATCCCGACAGCCAGGAAAAACAGACCCAGCAGGATGGACCGGAAAGGATCGACATCCGCTTCGAGTTCGTGGCGATAGGGCGAGTCCGCTAGCATGACCCCGGCGACAAAGGCCCCGAGCGCCATCGACAGGCCAAGCGAATCCATGAGCGCCGCCGCAGCAAAAACGGTGAACAGACCGGTTACGATGAACAGTTCTCGCTCGGCAAAGCGGCCGACAAGCGCCAATAGGGGATTGAGGATATAGCGCCCCGCCACAACCAGGCCGACAATCGCTACAACCGCATAGATGGCGAGCAACCAGCCGGGCGGCGCGCCGGGATCCGCAGGCGCACGCGAAAGCACGGCGACAACGGTCAGCAGCGGTACGATCGACAGATCCTGAAACAACAGGATCGAAAAGGCGCGCTCGCCAAGAGGCGTATTGAGGCGGCCCTCCGACTGCAGCAATGGCAGAACCTGTGCTGTCGAAGAAAGGCCGAGCGGCAACCCGATGGCAAGCGCGGCGGCGACGGTGAGGTTCGTCCCAAGCAGGACCAGCCCGGTCACCGCCAGTCCGCACAGGATAACCTGGGAAAAACCCAACCCGAATATGTCGCGCCGCAGCCTCCACAGCCGGGCCGGTGCAAGCTCGAGACCGACGAGGAACAGCAGGAGCACGATTCCGATCTCGGCCACCGAGAGTATCGATTCGCCGCGGCCCACCAGCGCCAGGCCGAACGGGCCGATCGCAATCCCGGCGATCAAATATCCGAGGACGGCGCCGAGGCCGAGGCGTCGGAACAGCAGGACAAAGCCCAGCGACGCCCCCAGAAGAATGAAACCGTCGAACATCAGTTCGCCGGTGATGCCATGACCACCGCCAAGCTCTTCGACGGCTGTCTCGGCGGCCATCAGACTGAAATCCTGGCCTGGGCGGCCGCCTCGGCCACCGCTTCGAAAGCCAGGCGGATCGAAGCGTGACGCGCCCGGTGCGGGATGGCGGGAGCGAAAATTTCCAGCCCCGGCCAATCGCCAGGATCGCTGCGGCTTCCCGCGAGAAAACCGGCTAAGGCATCGCGCGCGCCGGTAAGCTCGGCCAGTGTCCGGCCGAGCACATGGCGCGCCATCAAGGAAGCGGAGGCCTGTCCGAGCGCACAAGCGCGCACCTCCTGGCCAAGTGCGGAGACCCGTCCGTCCGGTCCCATCTCTACATCCACTGTTACGCGACTGCCGCAGACGGGCGACCGTTTTTCGACGCTGGCATGGGGCGACGCAAGCCGCGCCTGATGCGGAATCTCTACCGCAAGGCGCAAAATCTCGGCGTTGTAGAGTGCGGCGGACATGGGTCCGATTTAATCGGTTCGGGAATAAATACCAGTGAAGCGGCTATGTGCCGACGAACTGGAAGTTTCACTCCTGCCCTGCCGGTCCGCCGGCGTCCCCGGCTTCGCGCCGCATCTCGACGAAATCGATAATGGCCCGGCCGCTGGCGTTGAGCAACGGGAAAGTCCGCGAGTCCGACATCCAGTCCGGTCGTTCGGCGTCCCCGCCATAGGCGATATCTGTCGCAAGATTAGCGAGCAGGAAAAGCAAGGTGATCGCGATCAGCCCTTTGACGGCCCCGAACCCGAAACCGAGGATCCTGTCGAAAGGCCCGATCAGCGATTCGCGGACGCCGATACCCAGTTTGCGGCCGACAAAACGGCTCGCGATGAACACTCCGCCGAAGAGGAGCGCAAAGGCCAGTATGGGCGCAGCGCCGCCATCGCCGACCACATCCGCGAGAAATTCCGTAACCGGCCCGTGGAAAAAGCGCAGCGCGACAACGCCGAACACCCAGGAAAGCAGCGTCAGAACCTCATAGGTGAAACCGCGCATGCCGCCGCGGATCGCGCCGCCGACAACCAGGATCAATACGATGGCATCAAGCGCAGTCATGCCAGCGCGCTAAGCGCGGCCAAGCAAATGGTCAACCAGCGCACGCAAGGCGGAAAAGCACTGCAGCGCCATGCCGCTTTCGCGATCCTCGATGGAAGCCGGCAGCAACGCTTTGGAAAAGCCGAGTTTCGAGGCTTCCCGGAGCCTGAGCCCGGCATGCGACACGGTGCGCACTTCGCCCGACAGGGATATTTCTCCGAACGCCACGGTGTCGGCGGCAATCGGTTGTTCGGACAGGGCCGAAATGAGCGCGGCGGCAACCGCAACATCGGCCGCCGGATCGACGACCCGGTAGCCGCCGGCAACGTTCAGATAGACCTCCGATGTCGCGAAACTCAGCCCGCACCGCGCCTCCAACACCGCAAGGATCATCGCGAGCCGCCCCGAATCCCAGCCGACGACCGCACGGCGCGGTGTCGCGCCGCTGGCGAGGCGCACCACCAGCGCCTGTATTTCCACCAGTACCGGCCTTGTGCCTTCCAGCGCCGGGAAGACCACCGCGCCGCTGACATCGTCCTTGCGGCTTGTCAGGAACAGGCTGGAGGGATTGGCGACCTCCTCGAGGCCCTGCTCCGCCATCGCGAACACGCCGATCTCGTCGGTACCGCCGAACCGGTTCTTGATCGCCCGCAATATCCGATACTGATGGCTGCGCTCGCCTTCGAAGCTGAGCACGGTATCGACCATGTGCTCGAGCACGCGCGGCCCCGCAATTGCACCATCCTTGGTGACATGGCCGACGAGCACCACCGCCGTTCCCCGCTCCTTGGCAAAGCGGATCAGCTCCTGCGCGGACGCCCGCACCTGGCTCACTGTGCCCGGCGCACCCTCGATCAGGTCGCTGTGCATCGTCTGGATTGAATCGATAATCAGCAGAGCGGGCGGTTTGTCGCCGCCGAGCGTCGTCAGGATATCGCGCACAGAGGTTGCTGCGGCGAGCTTCATCGGAGCATCGCCAAGCCCCAGTCGTCGGGCGCGCAGGCGAATTTGGTCGGCTGCCTCCTCACCCGAAATATAGGTTACGTCATGGCCCGCTTTCGCGACGATCGCGCAGGCCTGGAGCAGCAGCGTCGACTTGCCGATGCCCGGATCGCCGCCGAGCAAAGTGGCAGAGCCTTCCACAAGCCCGCCGCCCAGGGCCCGGTCGAGTTCCGCAATGCCCGTCCCGATGCGATCCGGCAGCGCAATATCGGCGTCCAGCCCGACAAGCGAAACCGCTTTTCCGCCCGACTGCAGGTTATGCTTGGCCTGAAATGGCGTCACGACGCCACCCATATCCTCGGCCAGCGTATTCCATTCCTTGCAGTCGGCGCACTGGCCCTGCCATTTCGACGCAACCGACCCGCAAGCCTGACAGACATATCGTTTTTGCGGTTTCGCCATGGCCGCACCCTAACCGGAACAAAAGGGGAATACTAGTGTGTTCGTTGCTGTTCGATACGGTCGAGAATTTCTCCAGCGAATGCCGAAAGGGTGTCGTCGCGCGCACCCATGATCAGGATCCGGTCGCCAGGCTTCGCGAGAGTGGCGAGGCGGACGCCGCACGCATCGCGATGGGGTATATGC
>JBPOET010000161.1:0-5057 GCA_051251675.1 Parasphingopyxis sp.
TGCAAGCATGGAACGCAACGATGTATAAAGCGGGTTTGCGGATGTGGAACCCCCGACCTGGCGTCCACCGCCGCCACTGCCGCCCTGGGCGCGGGCACGCGCAATCTGCGAGCGCAGGGCGACCACGTCGGGATGCTGGTCCGTGCAGCCCCGGGCCTGTGCGTCCGCCAGTTGCGACTGAAGCGCATTGAGGCGGGCATTGCCGCCGCCGGGTACAAATGTGCCTGGCACGCTGGTCGTTGCCGGCGTTCCGGCCAGCTGGGCCTGAACGATGTTCAGCGAGCTTTGCGCGGCTGCGAGATCGTTCTCGATATTCTGCATTTCGGAACGCGCCTGATCCATACGCTGTGAAATCGTGCCGACACCGGGTAGCGATCCACTGAACTCGTTTTCGAAATTCGCGCGGCGTTCCTCGATCTGCTGCAGACGAGTTTCCCGTTCCGCGATCTGCCGATCGAGAAATTCGACCGACTGGGTCGCCTCCTGGCGCGTACCCGCCAGGCTTTCCTCGATAAACACATCGATCAGCTTCTGGTTGATCTGCTGGGCCAGGCTCGGCCCGCTCCAGCTGGCGCTGATTTCAAACACATTGCTGGGCCGGCCGATATTGTTCGGGTCCTGCTGGGCCGCTACCGTAATATTCTGGCGCAATTGCGATGCGAGCGAACGAACCTGCGCATCCGTCGTGGCCTGCTGTGCCAGATCGGTTTCGCGAACGACCTGTTCGAGATTACCGGTAGACGCCAGCGTCTGACGGATGCGTTCCATCATCGCCCGCTGCTCGCGGTCGGTAACGCCGACCTGATTGGAGAGCACTGTTTCCTGCTGGACATAAATCCGCGCCTGCGAGGTGTAGCTTGCGGGAATCAGCGCGATAACAAGCCAGCCAAGAACGGCCACGCCCCAGGCAACCGCGAGCGCCAGCCAGCGGCGCTGCCAGATCGCGTGCAATGCAATCCTGATTTCTTCGTAAATGCCGTTCATGTCCTGGTCGCTGCCTTTCGGAAATATGTCGCTTCTGAATGTTCGATCAGAACATGCTTTCGGGGATGATGATCACATCGCCGGGCTGCAGATCGACATTGGCGCTGGTGTCACCGCGCCGAAGCAGGCTGGAGATGCGCAGGCCATATTCGCGCTGCTCGCCCGTCCCGCGATCATGGCGGATGAGGCGCGCGCGATTGCCCGCGGCGAATTCCGATAGGCCGCCAACCGCGATCATCGCATCGAGCAAAGTCATATTGGCGCGATACGGGATCGACGCAGGCTCTTCGGTTGCACCGATCACCCGGATCCTCTGGGCATAGGTGCCGGAAAACTCGTTCACGATCACCGAAACGCGCGGATCGGTGATATATTCGGCCAGCATCACCGAAATATCGTCGGCAAGCATCGCGGGCGTCTTGCCCACAGCCACCATATCCTGGATCAGCGGAGTCGTGATCCGGCCGTCAGGGCGGACCTGCACTTCTGCGCCGAGCTCGGGATTGCGCCAGACGAATACCGTCAGCTGATCGAGTGGCCCGATCACATATTGTTCGCCCGGGCCCTGGTTGGTGCTGACAAAGGACGCCCGCGGCAGCTCCTGTCCCGAACCGCCGGCACAACCGGCAAGTGCGAAAGCACAAACGCCCATGCACAAGGCTGTTTTCATGGAATTGATGCGCATCATCGAGCCCTTCCTTCTTCAGGGCCGATGACGTCATCCGTGCAGTACGCGCACGAAATCCGGCCCTTTCTCGAGCGCTACATGCACTGGAAAGGGTTAAATTCGCGTTGAGCTAAATGGTTATTTTTCCGCCTTTAACCACAATTTCCGACGCCATAGGATGGCTCAGGAAGTGCACCGGGCTGGCGCTTAAACCATAAGCACCGGACGCGAACACGGCGATATAGTCGCCGATTTGCGCATCCGGAACGGCGATGTCAGCCGCCAGCCTGTCGAGCGGCGTGCACAGCGGGCCGACAATCGTCGCGCATCCGGTCGTTTCCGCTCCCATGCGGGAGGCTATCGCGACCGGATAGTTGCGTTTCATGACCATTCCGAAATTGCCGGAAGCGGCAAGATGATGGTGCATCCCGCCGTCGGTTACGAGAAACAGCTCGCCCTTGCTTGTCTTGCGATCGAGAATTTGCGCGACATACACACCGGCTTCGCCGATCAGCCAGCGGCCGAGCTCGATCATGAACTGCGTATCCTGGAGAATGGTATCTCTGGCCGACAAGGCCTGCGACAGGCGGCTGCCAACGCTCTCAACGTCGAGCGGCGTATCATTGGCGGTATAGGGAATCCCGAATCCACCGCCCAGATTGACGCTTTTGGGCGATTCTCCGATCGCCTGGGCCAGGTCCGCAGCGAGAGCGATGCTGGCACGCTGGCACTCGGCAATCGCCTCGACATCGAGCGATTGCGATCCCGAATAAATGTGAAAACCGCGCCAGTCCGCGCCGGCCGCAATCAGCTTCCTGACGAGCGCCGGCACGCGCTCCTGATCGATACCGAAGGGTTTTGCGCCGCCACCCATGCTCATCCCGGAGCCTTTCAGCTCGAAATCGGGATTGACGCGCACCGCCAGACGCGGCGTGACGCCAAGCCGTTCGGCAATTGCGAGCGCGCGCGCGGCCTCATTCTCCGACTCAAGATTGAGCGTTGCCCCGAGCGAAATCGCCAGTTCAAGTTCCGGATCGCGCTTGCCAGGCCCGGCAAAGCTGACATGCTCCATTGTCGCACCGCAGTCGCGCACCCGCTCCAATTCTCCGCCGGACGCCATATCGAGGCCATCTGTCAGTGACATAAAGTGTTCTATTACAGTAGGGTGTGGATTGGCTTTGACAGCATAGTGTAAATGTACCTCCGCCGGCATGGCGGCCCGAAACCGTTCGGCCTGGGCGGTCGCCAGGTCAAGGTCATAGGCGAAAAACGGGGTGTGCCCGATTTTTGCTGCAAGATCGGAAACGGCGATGCCGCCGATCGTCAATTCCCCCTGCTGCGCCGCAAAGGCCGCGGGTATCGGTCCGACTGGTTTCATTGGCCCCATTTCCGTTCGATTTCAGTGCGATCGAGTTTGCCGTTCGGATTTCGCGGCAACTCGCTCTGCCAGATAATCTCGCGCGGTTGCATGAAGTTTGGCAGCTCGGTCTTGAGAAAGTGTTTCAAGGCCTGATCCGCCTCGCCGCCCTCACCGCGGACTACCAGCATTATAGCCTGTCCGAGCCGATCGTCGGGAACGCCAAAAGCGCAGGCTTCTGCGGTCAAGCCGCTTTCTATCGCCGCGTCTTCCAGCTCGCTGGGCGATATGCGATTGCCCGCGCTCTTTATCATGGCGTCATCACGGCCAACAAAGCGCAGATAACCTTCCGTATCGCGCACCACCGTATCGCCCGACCATACCGCCATACCGCCATAGCGCGAAAAATCTGGAGCCGGTTTGAACCGCAGTGCCGTTCTTTCGGGGTCCTGCCAGTATCCGAGGGCCACAAGGGGGCCGGCATGAACCAGCTCTCCCGCTTCTTCGGGGGTCGCGTCCCTGCCCTCTGGCGTCACAACCATGATTTCGGCGAACGGAATCGCCTGACCAATGCTTTCCGGCATCGTATCGATAAGGGCCGGATCCAGCGTCGTGGAGCGAAAGGCTTCGGTGAGCCCATACATGGAATGCAGCGCGGCATTTGGGAAAGTGGCGCACAAGGCGGACACCAGCGGCACCGGCATCTTGCCGCCGCTATTGGTCAGAACCCTCAAATTTCCGGCAATGTCCTCGGGCCATTCAATCTCTGTCAATTGCACCCAAAGAGGCGGAACGCCCGCCAAAATTGTGGCGTCATGACGCCCGACCGCCTTTGTGACGTCACGCGCGAGAAGATAGTCGAACGGGATGACGGACGCACCGGCATACCAGCTCGAAAGCAGCTGATTCTGGCCATAGTCGAAGCTGAACGGCAACAGGCACAGGGTGCGGTCCGACGGCCGGATATCCAGATAATGCGCGACGCTGACGGCGCCGAGCCACATATTGGCATGGCTGAGCATCACCCCTTTGGGGCTGCCAGTTGACCCGGACGTGTAAAGGATGGCGGCGAGATCGTCCGGATCGCTATTGGATGGCGGCAAGCCGCTTCCCTCGAGCGAAGCCTGGTTCTCGTCGACCGCCGGGCACCCGGAAGGCAGGTCGCCTTCCCCAAGCGATCCAAGGCGCGCCTTCCCGGCGATCAGCAGGCTCGCGCCGCTGTCGGCGAGGATATGGCCGACCTGCGCGCGTTTGAGCAGCGGATTGACCGGTACATGAACCAATCCGGCCCGCGCAGTCGCCAGAGGCATCAAACAGGCCAAGCGGGTCTTGTTGAGCCAACTGGCCACACGATCGCCCCGATGCAGTCCTTGACCCATCAACCACGCCGCAAGCGCGCCTACAGCGGCTTCCAGCCCGGCAAAATCGAGCTTCCCCTGCCTGTCGATCAGCGCAACACTCTCCGGCGCACCGCATAAAGGAAGGTGATCGAGCGGTTTTGGGTCGGGATTTAAGGCTTTCGTCATGGCTTCCGATTAGATGATGGCGTCACGAGCCGCGTCGCGGCGATCACCGGGATAGCGCCATGACAGTTAACGTAAAGCTATTCGATAGCCTCGCCGATGTCCGGACCGATGCGGGCGACGCTCTGAGCCGGGCGCAGCAACCCAGCCTGTACGACAGGATCGAATGGTTTGAGAGGACTGCACGGCATTGCGGAGGGGCAGGCAAGACACCCTTGATTGCCCGCGCCAGGCACGACGATGACGCCGCCTGGCTGTTCCTTTATCGGGCGGACCGGTACCACGCCGAAGCGCTGGCAAGCTGGTACACTCTGGCTTTCGATATCGTTCGCAAAGGCGACGATACTGCATTGCTCAGCTCGATTGCCAGGAAACTGAAGCAGTTCGCATCGATCACGATGGCGCCGATCGCAGATCCCGGACCGGTGGAGAAGGCGTTCGCCGAGGCTGGCTGGAAAGTGATCCGAACCGTCGCGACGGAGAATTGGGAGCTGCGTCCGCCCGAGGATTTCGATAGCTTCTGGAG
>JBPOET010000162.1:0-5029 GCA_051251675.1 Parasphingopyxis sp.
ACAAGGAACAGGCCGACCGGGTTCAGTCCAACGCCATCGAACTGGCGATGCTGCTGACATTTCCGGCGGCCGCCGCGCTCATGATCTGCGCGCCGGCTTTCGTCCGCGCCTTTTTTCTCGGCGGCGCGTTCGATGCGGAAGATGCGCGGATCACCAGCAATGTCCTTGCCGCGCTCGTTGCCGGGCTGCCCGCCTATGTCCTGATCAAGGTCCTCACGCCGGCCTTCTTCTCCCGAAAGGATACGAAAACGCCGGTCTATGCGGCGGCCGTCGTGCTGCTCTTCTTTATCACGTTCAACGCGCTCATGATCGATCGCCTCGGCATTGTCGGCATCGCCACAGCGACGGCGATCGGCGCATGGTTCAACGTCGCCATCCTCTACACGATCCTGCAGAAGCGTGGGCACTACCGGCTCAATATGAGGCTGTTGCGCCGCCTGCTGGGGCAGTTGCTCGCAACCGCCGCGATGGCCGCCGCGCTCTATGCCCTGCTGCCCTATCTCGGCGCCTGGTTCGGCGGCAGCGTGATCGAACGCGTGCTTTCGATCACGGCACTGGTCAGCGCGGGAATGCTCGTCTACTTCTCCGCCGCTGCGCTCACCGGCGCCGTCGATCGTTCCAAGATCGCATTGCTCCTCCGAAGAAAGGCTCCCTCCTGATGCGCGTCGTTTCCGGCATCCAGCCCACCGGCAATCTCCATCTCGGCAATTATCTCGGCGCGATCGTTAACTGGGTGAAGATGCAGGAAGAAAGCGAGTGCCTGTTCTTCCTTGCCGATCTGCATGCCATTTCGATGCCGATCGATCCGGCCGAACTGAGTGCGAGTACGCGGGAGATGGCTGCCGCGCTGATCGCATCGGGCATCGACCCCGACCGGGCTATCCTGTTCAATCAGGCGCGGGTTCCGGCCCATGCCGAACTGCAATGGTTGCTCTGCAGTACGGCCCGGATGGGCTGGCTCAACCGGATGACGCAGTTCAAGGACAAATCGGGTAAAAACCGCGAAGGCGCGTCCATCGCGCTCTACGCCTATCCCGTGCTCCAGGCCGCCGATGTTCTGCTCTACCGCGCAACCCATGTGCCAGTTGGCGAAGACCAGAAACAGCATCTCGAGCTCGCCCGCGATATCGCCGAGAAGTTCAATTTCGACACGAATACCGAAACCTTCGTCCTGCCCGAACCCTATATCGGGGAAACGGCTGCTCGGATCATGTCGCTGCGCGACGGGTCTGCCAAAATGTCGAAATCCGACCCGTCGGAGATGAGCCGGATCAATCTGGCCGACGATGCCGACGCGATTGCCAAGAAAATCCGCAAGGCGCGGACCGATCCCGAGCCTCTACCGGAAACGATCGAAGAATTGGCGGACCGCCCGGAGGCCCGGAACCTGGTGGCCATATATGCTGCTTTGGCCGGAACCGAGCAGTCTGCTGTCCTTGGTGAATTTGCGGGCAAGGGTTTTGGCGACTTCAAACCGGCGCTTGCCGATCTGACGGTCTCTGTCCTCGAACCGATTTCCAGTCGCTTCAACGCCCTGAAAGGTGACGCGACAACGCTCGATGCAATCCTAGACGCCGGGGCGCAGAAAGCCGCCGAATGCGGTGCGCCCGTGCTCGCCAATGCCTATCGCGCGCTTGGATTGCTCAGCGGTCGCTAGCGACCGCACGCGCTTCCGGGCATTCAATTCCGGTTCAGCCGCGTTGGAATATCGAAGCAAGACACTATATTTAGAGCTGTATTTGCTTTCGGAGACTTGCCATGCGCCGCAAAATTCTCGCTTTCGCAGCACCGCTTGCGATGCTCGCCATCGCCGCCTGCACCACGCCGTTCCGCGCGGATGTGGCGCGATTCCAGCAGATGCCGGCGCCGCAGGGTCATAGCTTCTATATCCAGCCGGCCGATGACGAAAAATCCGGCGGGCTGGAGTTCGCCACCTATGCCAATCTGGTCGCCGCCGAGCTCGGCGAATACGGGTATCAGGCCGCCGGTTCGGCCGAAGATGCGACCCTGGTCGTGACGATGGAGTATAGTGTCGACAACGGCCGGGAGCGTGTCGTGACTTCGCCCGGCTATCATCGCGGCTATTGGGGCCATCGCTCGCTTTTCTACAGCCCCTATTATGACCGCTTTGGATGGCGCTCGCCCTATTATCGCGGCTGGCACGATCCGTTCTTCGATTATCCGCAGGTCCGCAGTTACACCCTGTACACCAGCGAACTCGATCTCCGGATCGCCCGCACGGCGGATGGCGAGCCGGTCTTTGAAGGAAGGGCGCGGGCGCGATCGCGCAACGATGCCCTGACCGAGCTGGTTCCCAATCTTATCGAAGCGATGTTTACCGGCTTTCCGGGGAATTCGGGCGAGGAAATCCGGATAACCGTGCTGCCGCGCGAAGACGGCTAGCGCAAGTCGGCGCGCCCGGAACCGGGAACACCGGGTTAGCCACCGCCCCTAATTTTCGAGTTTGCGGAGAAGCGAACGGACATCGGAGTCGAGCTCGCTGTCTGCAGCGCGCAGCTCCTTGATCCGCTTGATCGCATGAATCACCGTTGTGTGATCGCGGCCGCCGAAGCGCCGCCCGATCTCGGGTAGTGAGCGCGGCGTGAGCCGTTTGGCCAGATACATGGCGACCTGACGCGGGCGCGCCACTTCGCGGGCCCGGCGGGCAGAGGTCATCTCCGCATGGCGAATGCCATAATGCTCACACACACTGCGCTGGATCTCGTCGATCGTGATCCGGCGCTGCGAATGCCGCAACAGGTCCGCCAGCGTTTCCTGCGCAAAGGCCAGATCGATCGGACGCTTGGAAAGAAGCGAATAGGCGACCACGCGGGTCAGCGCTCCTTCGAGCTCGCGAATACTTGCGGAGAAGCGCTGGGCGAGAAAATCCGCAACATCCTGCGGCATGCCGGCCTGGGGCATCTGCCCCAGCTTGTGCGTCACGATGCGGCGGCGATGATCGAGATCGGGCTGACGCAGATCGGTGACAAGGCCGCCGGCAAGCCGCGATGCGATCCGTTTGTCGACAGCGCCCAGCTCGTGCGGAGGCCGGTCCGCACTGATCACCAGGCGGTGTCCGGTTGCGATTATCTCATTGATTGTGTGGAAGAATTCTTCCTGCGTCGCTTCCTTGCCCGCGATGAACTGGACATCGTCGACAAGCAACAGATCGGCAGAGCGCAGCCTTTGCTTGAAACCGATCGTATCCCTGTCGCGCATGGCCGACACAAATTCGTACATGAATTTCTCGGCCGACATATAGAGCACGTTGGAGCGCGGTTTCTGGCGCAGGAATTCATGCCCGATGGCGTGCAGAAGATGCGTTTTGCCAAGGCCTGTTCCGGCATGGATATAGAGCGAGCTGAACATCGGCACGCCCGCATCGGCCATCATCCGGGCTGCGTTGAAGGCAACCTCATTGGCCGTACCGGTGACGAAATTCGAAAAGACATAGCGATTCTCAAGCGGTGTCCCGATACTGTCTCCGCTTGTTCCGGTCAGCTGCTCCGTCGGTGGCAACGCATCTTCTTCACCGACGATGAACAGGGCCGGGCGCGAGGCGCCTTCGGCGGCGACGATATCGATTTCGCCGACGCTCGGCACCGTCGCGCGCCATGCATAACGCAGACGATCCGAATAATGTTCGCGGACCCAGTCGGCCATGAAATGCGAAGGAAGCTCAAGCCGGATCTTCCCGGCTTCTTCTTCGAAGCCGATCAGTTTCATCGGCTTCAGCCAATGATCAAAGGTGCGAGCGCCGAGATCGCGGCGAAGGCCGTTCCTGATTGCTTCCCATGCAGCCTTGAATGGCTCGTGCGCCGCTATCTTGTCGGGGTTCGCTTCTTCGAGATCCGATTCATGCTGCACTCAACAACCCTCCCCTATGCATGTCTTCCCCACCAGACCCGATCCGCAGCATTTTGAGCGCCTGAACCGTCCAGACCGCCAGACAATATAAAGCCCTGTGCGAAATCATCGGATTCCGCATCGCACTTTCCGCTGGCGACTGTACCGGTCGGGAAGAATCGCTACCGACCGGGAGACTGTTTGATGAATTGTTAACGCGCCCAAAGCAAGGGGGCTGGCCGTCAAAAAAATGAAATAAATGGGGTTGACACGCAGAGTAGCCAATCCTGCCTAAATGACTGTTAAATCATTGATTTTTAACGGCAAATATTTACTTTTGCCTGTGGGCAACTTGAGGGCACATCATGCGACTCGTTGAATTTCCAGTGTAACTAATCTGAAAAATATTTTCGAGTTCGTCCGGATGAACCAAGGGGCCGCTTCGTGTCCCGAAGCGGCCTCTTATTTCAGCGCAGCGACGCGCTTGGACAGACGCGAAAGCTTCCGCGATGCTGTATTCTTGTGGAAAATTCCCTTGGAAACACCGCGCGCCAGTTCAGGCTGCATGGCCTGAAGCGCATCGGCCGCTTCCTTCTTGTCGCCAGCTTCAACAGCTGTTTCGACCTTCTTGATGAAGCTGCGAATCCGGCTCACCCGATTCGTGTTCACAACTGCGCGCCGATCATTGCGGCGAATGCGTTTTTTGGCCTGTGGCGTGTTGGCCATAATAAACCTCGATCATGTCAAAATAAAAAAGGCGCAGCACCCGCCGCACCGAAAGCGGATGCCAACTAGCTATCGCAGCGGCTCAGGTCAAGGGCGCAGCGCAGATTTCACCGCTGGCATTGGGGGCAATAAAAGGTGGATCTGCCGCCATCGACACGGCGGCGAATTCGCCCGCCGCATCCGCAGGGCTCGCCCTCCCGTCCATAGGCGCGCCAGCTTTTGAAGAAATAGCCAAGCTCTCCATCGGGCTGCGCATAATCGCGCAGGCTTGATCCGCCCGCTTCAATCGCTGCCGCGATAATCTCGCGGACGGACGCAACCAGCCGCTCCAGCCTGATCCTACCAATACGGCTTCCCTTGGACCCCGGCGCAATCCGCGCCTGGTGCAGCGCTTCGCAGACATAGATGTTGCCGAGGCCTGCTACGATCCGCTGATCGAGCAGCAACGCCTTCACCG
>JBPOET010000163.1:0-5018 GCA_051251675.1 Parasphingopyxis sp.
GGCCCTGCTCGAAAAGAACAAGGCCGATGCACGGATTGCCGAGCTCGACCAGGAAGTCGCCACGCTCGAAAAGGCGCTCAATGCCAACCACACCGATATCGCCCGGCTCCAGGCCAAGCTCAGCGAAGCCTGCACCCGGAGGAGCAACATACGCGCCCGGCTCGAATCGGCCGAAAGCAGCATCCGCCTGCGCGAACTGCTGAACGGCGGCGCTGTGCAGGATGCCTTTAGCCGCTTCGATGCCCTCGAACGGAAAGTGGACGAAGCGGAAGGCCACGCCGATGCCGCGGCCATCGGATCCGACGATGACGAATATGTCGCGCAAAATCGCAAGCTGAACGCAAAAGTCGATGCGGAACTCGCCGCAATGAAGAAATCATCGGCCGGCTAGGCCACCAAGACAGGAGAAGAGAGATGGGATACAACAACACAGGAAACATGGTCGTTCGCCAGGATCGCAAACTGCTCGGTGTGTGCGCCGCCATAGCCAACTCGCTGGGCGTCAATGCCATCTGGGTCCGTGTATCGGCTATCGCCCTGACGCTCTTCGTGACCGCCATGGTCATTCCCGTTTACCTGATCGCCGGATGGGGCCTGAGCAGGGCGCGCAAGAATCGCCAGCCCTCCCATGCCCCGCGATCCCGCTATCTCGGCTCGGAAGGTAGCCGCTACCTGTCCGAAACGGATCGACTGATCGGCCATCGCGACAGCGCCCTGGCCCGCGAGATCGACGCGCTGCGCTAGACCGCCCCTCCAGAGGGGAATTGTCCAAACCGCGCGATAATGCCGGCCATGTTAGCGTGATTTTAAGATCATCGTGCCAAAGCGTTCCCCTGTTTTCCGGGGGGAAAATTAAAAATGTACAAGAACGACATGCTTGCCTTCGCCGGAGGCGAAAGGCGCGCTGGCGAACGCCGCGATCTCGCGGTGGAGGCCCGGGCGCATTCTTTCGAGAAAAGGCCGTGCCGCGTCCACGTCAGCAATCTCTCACCAAGAGGGTGCCAGTTCGATGCGTCCAGCCACACCAAGGCCCAGGGCCTGATCTATCTCGATTTCGCCGGACTTCCGCTCGTCGGAGCGAAAATCGTCTGGCTGGACGATTATCATGCCGGATGCGAATTCGTAACGCCCCTGACGCCGGATGAATTCGAGATTCTCCTACAGTCCGACTGGAGCTCCAAACCCATGGTTACGGATGAAGCTTCAGGCCAGGAAACGCCAAGCCCGATGGCACGGCATACCGGCTAGCTAGGGGCACGGACGAATATCTGCCCACCGCGTCGCAGAGCCGGGTGCCTGCCCCGAAATTTCCTCTATTCCGCTTCGGTCACCGCGGGCGCGTCCGCAAAGGGCCGGATGCCGAAATGCGGATAGATATCGCTGGGGAAATAGACGGTGCCGTTGGCCACCACCATCGCGATCGACTTGATCGCGCCGAGGTCCGCAGTCGGATCTCCGGGGACGAGGAAGAAATCGGCGTAATGACCGCCCTCGATCGATCCCAGATCCTCATCCTGCCCTAAATATTCGGCCATGCCGAGCGTTGCGAGGCGCAGCACTTCCGGAGCCGTGTAGCCGGCACGCTCGAACAGCTCGAGCTCCCGGTGATAGGCGAAAGAGCCGCCCATATCGGTACCCGGCACGATCAGGATGCCGCGTTCGCGCATCATTGAAACCGTTCTTATGATCTGGTCGAAAGCCCCGCGAAAGCGCTCGTCTGCACCCTCCGCCGAGACATCGGACCAGGCTTCCTGCAGGCTGCGCTGCTGGCCGATCGGCATATGATCGAAAATATCCGCAAAGCTCGGCGAAATTTCACCGTTGCGACCAAGCAGCAGGCTTTCATGGATAGTAATCGTCGGATCGATGGCGATATTATTCTCGGCCATCAGGTCGATCGTATGCTGGACAGGCGCGCTATCGAGATCGAGCGCAGGGAGCCGGTCAAGCGCGGTGAGGCGCAGCAGGGTCCGGGTGTCTTCATGCGGCCCGAGCACCCAGCCCAGCATCACCTGGTTGATGTGGGTCAGCTCGTCGAACCCGGCCTCGATCATCGCATTGGCGTTGGAAAATGCCGGGACATGGCCGGCGACGCGCAAGCCCAGCCGGTGGGCTTCGGCAACCAGCGTCGGCGCCCAGTCCGGCGTCATCGAATTGTAGAGCTTGATCTGGTGAAAGCCGCGCGCCGCATACCAGCGTATCTGATCGAGCGCCTCTTCCTCGGTCGAGACCAGTTCGCCGGTCTGCGAACTGAATTCGCTCAGTCCCTCGATAAAGCCGCTGCGGGTGATGCGGGGGCCGGCGATCGTGCCATCGGCGATCCTGTCCATCAGTCCTTCGAGCACGTCCGTTTCATTGCCCATGTCGCGCACCGAAGTGACGCCCGCGGCGATATTGAGGAGCGCCACATTCTGCGAAATATGGCCGTGCATTTCATACATGCCCGGGACCAGTGTGCCGCCCGCGCCGTCGATTACGGTTTCGCCTTCCGTCACCGGCGATCCGTTCGGCTGTACGCTGCTGATCCGCTCGCCATACCAGACGACATCGTAAGGGCCTTCGCGCGTCAGGGTTTCCGGATTGAACACCAGCACATTCCGGACGCGCACAGGCCCCTCGAAATTGCGCGCCGACTCCGCCTGTATCCTGACAAAGCGTTCGGTCGACAGGGTTTGGGCATAGTCGCGCAGCGCCGCATCCGCGGCCTCATAACCGGCGCGAACGATCGCAAAGCGCGGGCTCGCTACGGCAAACAGAACGCCATCGCCGTCCAGCATCACATAGCTGGGATTGAGATCCAGCCCGGCAATCTCATAGGTCGTCGCCTCTACCGGCCCGTCCGGCCCTTCAAAAGTGGACGTCGCATGCGGGGTCAGGCTCGCCGTGCCGCCGGGCAGAACATCGAAACTGCGATCGTCGTCCGCAAGCAGCGCACGAGCGAGCAAAGCCAGCGACCAGGGGCTGCCGCCCTGCGGGATATAGAATTGGGCATCGGAGGCCTCGGCCGCGCCCTCCCCGGTGGCATCCCGCCAGGTAGCGTTGCCGTTCGACCAGCTGAACGTCTCGTCGACCCGGTTGCCGAATGTCGACGCACCCTCGACCGTCCATCCCGTCGGCATGCCATTGGCGCCGAGCGTGATCGTCTCGGCAATCGTCGGCCCCCGCCCGTTATTCTTGTAGTCATAATCGATGACGACCCGGCCGGCCTCAACATCGGCGTTCAGATGCCCGACATCGTTGCCGCCGGACAGCACCCGGTATTCCCGCATTTCGGCGGCGGCAGGCGCGGCAAGCGCCGCGGTGGCGAGCAAGAAATATTTGAACATCGTAGAGGGTCCTTGGTCTTTGGAGTTTCTGCGCCATCCTTCTCAGCCGAACGGACGAACGTCAACCGGCGCACGGCGGGGACGAAACCCTTTGGCGCTCTCGGAGAATTAGGGCGCGCTTAACCATGTAGTTTTGCCCTGCATTTCTGGCTATCATGCGGAACTGCAATGCGAATCCTTTTGAAAATTATCGCTCTGGCGGTCCTGCTCGGCACGATCGCGATGCCCGCGAGCGCGCAGTGGCTGGGTCCTGACGACGTTGTGGTAACCGCGCGCTCCTACGGCCCGATCCATCCCTATCGAGCAGCCGTCGAAGCGGCCTATGGCGCCGAGACCGACCCCGAACGCCGCGCCATCCTGTCCGCCAATCTCGATCGCTGGCGCGCCCTGCCGTCCCAGCTCGGCCAGCGCTACCTGATGGTCAACGTGCCGGCACAGGAGGTCGTATTGTGGGAAAACGGCATACCCGTCGAGCGCTGGGACGTCATTGTCGGTCGCCCCCGGACTCCCACCATATCGTTCAGCGCAGAGGTCAGCGGCGTGAACCTCAACCCCTGGTGGTATGTTCCGCAGAGCATTGTGCGGGAAAGCGTGGGCGCGCTGGTCCGCAACAACCCGGCCGAGGCACGGCGACGCGGCTATGTCGCGTCTGGCGGCAGCTATCGCCAGCGGCCCGGCCCCGGCAATGCGCTCGGCCGGATGAAGCTGGTCATGCCCAATTCCCATGCCATCTATCTGCACGACACGCCCGCCCGCCACCTGTTCGAACGGGAGGTCCGCACCTTCAGCCACGGCTGCATCCGGGTTCGCGATGCGATGGGTTTTGCGGCAAGGCTTGTCGGGGTGAGCCGCACCGAACTCGAAACGATGGCGAGCGATGGACAAACGCGGACAGTCTCGCTGGCTGCGCCGGTTCCGGTTCATATCACCTATTTCACGGCCGTACCGGAACAATCCGGTCAGTTGCGCTATCTCAGCGACATCTATGGGCGCGATCCAGCCTAGGAAGGGCCGAAAATACCGGAACCCGAGAGGATTCCAACCTCACAATTCGAACGGGCATATAGGAATTGAAGTTCGAGATTGGTTCCACAAGGTCCGCTTCCGGCCGAATGCGGATGTGCGGACGCCGCCATGACCCGAGGCCGTTAGCCGATACAACTCAAGCCGTTCGTCAGAAGGAACGTCCTGCTTCCTGCAGCGCAACCCTGATCCGTTTGCATGAAAAGGGCGGGCGGCCAATGCCGCCCGCCAGGACACCCCATGGGAGACCACAGGGGGTTTAGAAACGGCTGCGCAGGGTTACGCCGAACAGACGCGGTTCCTGCGGGAAGGCCGAGCGCGATCCCGAACGCAAGGTTGTGCTGAACGTCACGCCGCGCGTCATCTCGTTGGTCAGGTTGGTAACCCATGCCTCAAGCGCCCAACTCTCGTCTGCGGCTCCAATGCCTGCCCTGAGGTTGATCTTCACATTGCCGTCCTGAACGTCGAACGGCAGAAGAGGAGAGGCGGCGATTGCGGCGTCGACACTGCCAATGAGAATATCTGTCTTTTCCTCAAGCCCCACACGCGAGCGCGCCCGACCTGTGCCGTACATCACCACCGTGCGCCGGCCCCCAACTTTAGCAAGGGCGGCGAACAACGGCTCGATCATCACATCGGCCCATGCGGCGTTGGGTTGCACCACTGCCG
>JBPOET010000164.1:0-4985 GCA_051251675.1 Parasphingopyxis sp.
GATGGGTGGTGGTCGATTCGAAACGCCTGAAGTTTCCAGAAGACGACGGCGGCATATTTAGGCGTGAGTTTCTTTTTGCGCCGATAATAGTCGAGCGCGCCCGAGAGAATTGGGTTATTCTCCTTCGCGGCGAGCTGTTCCAGCGCGCGGATGCAGGAATTGAGTTGCATAAGCTGGGTAAGCTTCGCCAGATGCCTCTTCGCCTGCTCGGGCGAAAGTCGCCGGCCATTCTCGAGAACCGCGACGTCGAATTGCAGGATACAGTGCGACCCGACCCAGAGGGTCGCGTCGGTATATTGATTGGCGATCTCGAAATGGTATCGCAGGTCCTGTTGGCTGCAGAGCTCGCAGGTTTCGATCGGCGTCTCGTGATCCACCGTATTTTCGGTGAAGGACCATTCGGCGAAAGCCGAAGGCAGGGTGTCTGCCACCGACAGCGGCAAGATGCTGTCCCGCACTCTTTGGGTGTAGCCGCTCACCGGTCATCGCGCTCCGCTATTTAAGCGTGGCTATCTTAGCATCTATGCTAATTAAGCCAAGCAGGTATTGCTTAAATAAGACTCCCGCACCATATTCGGCGGATATGCCAGATCCCGAACCCAATCAGCGGCTTGGCCGCTTTGTCGAGACCCCCGTCGCTGGCGAGATCGTGCGCGCCTTCGTGCCGCCGCCACTGCCGCCGGTGCCGCCGATTGATGTGCTCGCGCTGCTAGACCGTTTGAGCTTGGCAGAGCGTGCGCTTGGGCGGCTGGATGGCATTACCATGCTTCTGCCGCGCCAGGAACTCTTCCTCTACATGTATGTGAGGAAGGAGGCCGTTCTCTCCTCGCAGATCGAAGGCACGCAATCGACCTTGTCCGACCTCCTCCGCTTCGAAACCGAGGCGCAGGCCGGCCAGCCTATCGACGATATTCGCGAGGTTTCGAACTATGTCGATGCGATGATGTACGGCTTGGAGCGGCTTGAAGAACTGCCGCTGTCGCTGCGCCTCATCCGTGAAATGCACGAGCGGCTTCTGCAAAGCGGTCGAGGCGGCACCAAAGACCCCGGCGAATTCAGGCGATCGCAGAACTGGATTGGCGGTACGCGCCCCGGCAACGCACTGTTTGTGCCGCCACCGACCACCGAGCTCGACGCTTGCCTCGGCGCGCTCGAAAACTTCATGCACGAAGACCAATCGCGACTGCCGGCCTTGATCAAGGCCGGCCTGCTGCATGTCCAGTTCGAGACTATCCACCCATTTCTCGACGGCAACGGACGCATCGGCCGCTTACTGGTAACTCTTTATCTGTGTGTTCATGACGTATTGCGGAAGCCGCTGCTCTATTTGAGCCTCTATCTCAAAACTCATCGCACCGACTATTATCGGTTACTGCAGGAGGTCCGCGAGCATGGCGCTTGGGAAGCCTGGCTTGACTTTTTCCTGACCGGCGTCGCCGACACCGCTAACCAGGCATTCGATGCCGCCACTCGCATCGTCGAACTATTTAAGGCGGACCGCGACCGCATCACCGCCGAAAGCGAGCGCACCGGATCCGCGCTTCGTATCCACGACCTGTTCCAGCAGAACCCCTTTCTCACTTCAAATCTCCTTGTGGAGCAGACCGGACTGACGGCGCCCACCGTAAACGCCGCTCTTGCCGATCTAGAGCGCCTTGGCATCGTCGACGAAGTCACGGGCAAACGACGAGGGCGCGTCTTCGGCTATCGCCGCTATCTCGCGATCCTCAGCGAGGGCACCGACCCCCTCTCGGCAGCGACCTAACTGGAAAGACTTTTATGCGTATTGAACGCGTCACCCTCGCCGGCTTTCGCTGCTTCGGTCCCGAAGCGATCACGGTGCCTATTGCCGCTGCAATCACAGCCGTGGTCGGCCCAAACGCGGCGGGTAAGACCGCTCTACTCCACGCGCTGTCCAAGCTGTTCGGCGTCTCCCGCGCACAACGTACGATTCAGCGATCGGACTTCCATGTCGGTGCAGATGACGACCCTGAAGATCGCGAAGCGAAGAATTTGTTCATCGATGTACTGATCGGCCTGCCCGAATTGGCCGACGGCACAGCAACGGCGGAAACGATCGCGCCGTCATTCCGGCACATGCAGATCGAACGCGAGGGTAAGGCCCCAGTTTGCAGAATGCGCCTCGAAGCACGCTGGGAAGACGACGGCACCGTCGATGGCGAGGTGTCCCAAGACCTATTCTGGGCCGACACGCTGGACGACGCTCCGCCGGAGGAGAAATGCCATCCGGTTTCAGCAGCCGATCGCGGCCTCATTCAGCTCTACTACACGCCGGCTAGTCGTGACGCCGCTGCGCAAATTCGCGCGACTACGGGCGCGCTTGCGGCACGCCTGCTCCGCGCCATCGAATGGTCGTCGGAAACCGAAGACGCGGTCCAAGAGGCGAGCGAAAGCCTCAGTGCCGCGTTCGAGGCCGAAACAGCGATCGCAGCGATCGGCCAAGCGCTGGAAGAGCGGTGGTCTAGCCTTCACGATGAGATTGTCGATACCAAGCCCAGGTTGAGCCTCGTCAGTCGGCGATTTGAAGAGGTGGTGAACAAGCTATCGGTGATCTTCGAACAGGGTCCAGACGGTCACGAACGCGGTTTGGACGCGCTGAGCGACGGCCAGCAATCGCTCTTCTACTTCGCCTTGGCCGCCGCTGTGTTCGATCTTGAACGTAAAGTGGTCGCGGGCGATGTTGAAGGTTTCCATGACGATCAACTGCGCATCCCGGCGTTAACACTGTTTGCGCTTGAAGAGCCGGAAAATCACCTTTCGCCTTATTTCCTCGCACGGATCATCCGTCAGGTACGATCGCTCACTGAAGATGGAGGTGCCCAAGCGATCGTGACCAGCCATTCTCCGGCCGTACTGAGCCGGGTCGATCCGCGCGAGGTGCGCTATTGCCGTTGCGATCCCAAGACTCGCATCTCGACGGTCAAGAAAATCAAGCTGCCGACGGGCGTGGATGAAGCGGCCAAATTCGTGCGCGGGGCTGTACTTGCCTATCCCGAACTCTATTTTGCGCGATTCGTCCTGCTGGTCGAAGGCGACTCCGAGCGGATCGTGCTGCCGAAGCTGGCGGAGGCGCTGGATTTGCTTATCGATCCGGCCTTCGTCGCGATCGTGCCCTTGGGCGGGCGCCATGTGCAGCATTTCTGGCGCCTGCTGACCCACCTCGGAATTCCCTATGCGACATTGCTTGACCTCGACCTCGGTCGCGCTGGCGGCGGGTTCGGACGGGCGAAGACGACGATCAAGAACCTGATCAAGGTTGGCGTCTCCAAAGCCGAGCTGCTCAAACTCGGAGATGGTTCGCAACTCTCCGATGCCCAGCTGGAGGCGATGCACACATGGAAAGAATCGGATGAACTGAAGAACCTGAAAGGCTGGGTCGACTGCCTAAAGCCGCACGGAGTTTACTTTTCCGCACCACTCGATCTTGATTTGGCAATGCTCAAGGCATTCCCTGCAGCCTATGAAGCCATCATTCCCGCGGGCGGCGGTCCGAAGATGGCAGTCGACAAGGCCGCCGAGGCCGCTCTTGGAACCGCCGGGCCAGGCCTGACCCTCTATACGGGCGCCTTCAAGGAATATCCGGATCTCCTACCCGCCTATCGCTATCATTTCATGACGCGGAGCAAACCCGCGACGCATTTGGCCGCGCTGACGCACATCGAGACCAACGATCTGCGCGATAACATACCGGCGGTCCTCGATGGAATCTTGCGACACGTCGCCAAAAACCTTCGGCGAGACTGACGGTGTCGGTGTTGGCGCGGCGGGTTCGGCCCGATCAATGGATGCCGATTGGCGTCGACGCGCTCGAAGCCAATGCTATGACCGTGGTGCGTTCAACGAACAACCGCTCGGTGATCGCTGGTCCGGGTGCGGGCAAAACAGAGCTTCTCGCCCAACGCGCCGCCTATCTCTTGCAAACCGGCACATCCCAGCCGCCCCGCCGCATCCTCGCCATTAGTTTTAAGCGTGACGCGGCAACCAATTTGGCCGCTCGCGTCGGCAAACGGTGCCATCAAACTCATGCTGGCCGCCTCGATTCTATGACGTTCGATGCCTTCGCAAAGAGCCTCGTTGATCGATTCGGTCAGGCTCTCCCCGAACGATGGCGCCCGCGACCTGACTACGAGATCATGTTTCCCAACGACGCCGCCTATCGCAACTTCCTGTTTCAGGACCTCGGAACGCCACCTGAGGCGATCGGCACCTATACCGAGCTCTTGGCGGTTTCGACGAAGACATTCGAGCGCTCGTTGCTCTTGGGTGAGCCATTGCCGGTCGATGGCTGGCCCGAGCCGACGGTCGGACAATGGGCGGCGGATAGTTTCTGGCAATCTTCGTTGCACGAAGGAAAGACCTCCTTCCTATCGTTTCCGATGATCAGCCGGTTGGCGGAACTGCTGCTGCGCATCAACCCGATGGCGTGCGATGCGCTGAGGCTTACCTACTCGCACCTGTTCATGGATGAATTTCAGGACACGACTCAGGTCCAATATGATCTGGTGCGCACAATCTTCTTGGGCACTAACGCCGTGATCACGGCGGTCGGCGACAACAAGCAGCAGATCATGCGATGGGCGATGGCTATGGACGACCCGTTCGCCGCCTTCGACGCAGATTTCGGCGCTGAGCCCACGCCGCTCTTAAACAACTATCGTTCGTCCCCCGAGTTGGTTCGAATCCAGCACATTCTCGCACAGGCGCTGGATGCTCATGCTGTCGAGCCGGTCTCGAAAACAACGGGAACAATATCTGGTGATAGCTGCGCGATCTGGGATTTCTCAACACCCGACATCGAAGCCGACAATCTCGCGACGTTCGTTTCGAACGAAATGAAAGCGCACGGGCTTGGCCCCCGCGATTTCGCCCTGCTCGTGCGGCAGAAGGCGGCCGACTACGCGGCGGCGCTGGAGCCTGCGTTCGAGGCGACGGGCATCCCGCTTCGAAATGAAGCCGGGTCCGTC
>JBPOET010000165.1:0-4959 GCA_051251675.1 Parasphingopyxis sp.
GGTCGGCGCAAAAATGCTGGGCGAGGCGCAGAAACAGTTTCTCGAGCGCGCCGATGCACGATTCGACCAGGCGGGGGAGAAAAGCGAAGAGCGGCTGAAACAGCTGCTCAATCCGGTTGGCGAGCGCTTGAAAGCCTATGAGGAGCAGGTGGGCAAGGTCGAAAAGGAGCGCACCGAAGCCTATGGCGACCTGAAAGGTATGATGGAGCAGATGCGGGCAGGGCAGGAGCGGGTGCAGACCGAAGCGGCCCGGCTCGTCAATTCGCTACGCAATGCGCCGAAGGCGCGCGGCCGCTGGGGCGAGCAGCAACTGCGCAACGTGCTGGAAAGCTGCGGCCTGGCCGAGCACACCGATTTCCAGACCGAGGTCAGTATCGACAGCGAAGAAGGCCGGCTGCGGCCAGACGCCATTATCACCGTTCCCGGTGGTCGCTCGCTGGTGATCGACGCCAAGGTGTCGCTCAACGCCTATCAGGACGCCTTCGGGGCCGAGGATGACGGGGAACGCGAAACGGCGCTGGCGCGTCACAGCCTTTCGATGAAGACACATATCGATGGCCTGTCCCGCAAGGCCTATTGGGATCAGTTTGAGGACGCACCCGATTATGTCATCATGTTCGTACCCGGTGAACATTTCCTCACGGCCGCACTGGAGCATGATGCCAGCCTCTGGGACCATGCCTTCGAAAAGCGTGTGCTCCTTGCCACGCCAACCAATCTGATCGCCATCGCCCGTACAGTATCGGCGGTATGGCGTCAGGAAGGACTGGCACGGGAAGCCAAGCAGATCGGGCAGCTCGGCAAGGATATGTACGACCGTCTCGCGGTTGCCGCCGGGCACCTCAAAACCGTGGGAAGCGGCCTCAGCACGGCGGTCAACAATTACAACAAGTTCGTCGGCAGTTTCGATCGCAACGTAATGTCCACCGCGCGCCGTTTTCAGGAGCTCAATATCGAGACAGGCAAACGGGAACTGGAAGATGTGCCGCCGATAGAGGCGCTCCCTCGGCAATCGGCCACCGATGCGGCACCCGCGCTGGAAGCCGGCAACGACAAAGAAGAAAAAGCCGCCGAATAAGCGCTCCGGCTAGCCCTCAGGGCGTACCCCCGCAGCCCTCCACGGGCGAGAGGCCGGTTTCGGTGATCGTTACCTTGGCGGGATAGGCGGCACCGCTCATCGTATCGGTGCAGGGCTGGTCGAGAATCTCGACGATTATCGAATCGTTTTCGTAGCGGCGGCCGCCGTCGAATTCCTCAACCTCGGGCGTACGCGCGGTTACCCGACGTTCGCCATAATCCGCGTCGTACATGATGACATCGTCATAGATGCGGACGAGCCAGCCCGGCTCCTGGCCGACGCCCCGGAATATCGGCGTTTCCTCCGCCTCCGCGCTTTCCTCTTCCGCAACGATGCTGGGCGAGTCCTGAACATCGGAGCCGAGCTGGCCCTCACATCCGCCAAGGGCAAGGAGGCTAGCCGGGACCAATCCGGTAAGAGCGCGTATTCGCATATCAATAGACCTCATCGTTGAATACGGGTTCGCCGCCCGCATAGGTGGTCGCGCAGGCAGCCAGCGCAAGAAGCAGAGCAAAGCCGAGAAAGCGCATCAGTCGTCCTTCCTGCGTCGTTCGAGATTGAGCCAGATACCATTTTCAGAGCGCAAGGTCAGCCTTGCAACCGGTTTGGGCACATGGCCCTTAACGGGCGAGACCGTCCAGTCGCGCATGATCGTCGCCAATATGATCACCGCTTCCTGCAATGCGAAGGCTGCCCCAAGGCATACGCGCGGCCCCTTGGAGAATGGCAGATAGGCTTTTTGCTCGGATGCTTTCGTCTCCGCCCGGCCGAATCGATCGGGGTCGAAAACATCGGGATCGTCCCAATGTTCGGTATGGCGATGTTCGAGGAGTGGCGACACGAACAGGATGGCGCCCGGCAATATCTGTTTGCCGCGCATTTCCTCGGCTTCCGTCGCGTTGCGCGGAATGAAGGCGACCGGCGGATAGAGGCGCAATGTTTCGCGAAACACATCGCGGGTGAAGGGGAGGCGGCGCATCTTCTCGAACGCCAGCGGCCCGTCCGCGAACACTGTATCGGCTTCCGCCTGCATCCGGGCCTGGACGTCGGGGCATTGTGCAATCAGGTAAAGGGCCCAGGCCAGGGCCGAGGCGGATGTCTCATGCCCGGCAAGGAACATGATGCCGATCTGGTCGACAAGCTCGCGTTCGTTGAAACGTTTGCCTGTCTCCGGGTCTTCCGCACGGATGAAGCTGGTGAGCATGTCGCGCTCGGGAATCTCTTCGCCTCGTTCGATCGCCGCGAGCCGCTCGCGCACGGGTTTGTGCAGCAGTTCGCGGATGGTCGCCGCGGACCGGCGGGCCCGAATCCGGCCGATCGACAGCCATTGCGGTACGCCGGCGAGCGTCCAGACGCCGTGCTGCCAGGCAAGATGCTGGAAGCGCTCGAAATTCTCGAAGATGATCTCGGCTTCTTCGCGCGTGAAGGGCCGCGAATAGATGGTGCGGAAGATCACATCGGCCGTCACATGCGTCATTTCCAGGTCGATCTGCGTATCGGCGCCGACGGCGCCTGCCGCGAAACGGGCCGCCATGGCGTCCGCCGCCTCGCGCATCAGCGGAAAGATTGCCTTAATCCGCGTCCCTTCGAAGGCCGGGTCCATCATCCGGCGCTGCTGGCGCCACAGATCGCCGTTCGATACGAAGATGCTTTCGCCGAGCAGCAACTCCAGCATTGTCGCCATCAGGTCCGACTTGGGATAGCGGTCGACATCGCCAAGCAGGATCTGCTGCACCAGATCGGGCTGGTTGACGAAATACATGGTTCGGCGCGGCAGGCGCACTTCGCCGAGCTTCATCGAATAGCTTTTGGCGTAGAGCGGCGCGGTCGAGGAATGAAAGCTTTTCACCAGGCGCGCGACAGGCCCCAGCTTTTTCGGATTGCCGGCAGGCTTGGGAGGGACGAGACCGGTCATCGCACCGCTTTCATGCGCCCGCGCCGCAGCCGTGTGAAGTCCCGCACCGAGGGCCGGTGCGCAAAGCGCTGCGCCAGCGTTTCGGGACCGGCGGTAATCGCGAAGAAATCATAGTCTGCCGGGTGCGCGGTGGCCATGATGTACTGAAAATGGAGCCGCATCCAGTTGCGCGACTGCCGGTCGAACTCCGCCTTGGGCATGATCTCGTGGAATTTTGCATTGAGCAGCTTGGGATTGCTTCGCCCCGCATTGCGGTCGCCGATCGCGGTATAGGGGTCGACAAGTGCGAAACAGGCACCGTCCGGCGGCGCGGAAATGTCCAGCCAGTCCACCGCATCGCTCTCGGCCACTGCCGCAATCTCGTCGCGCATAGTCTGTGCTTCAGGGAGCCAGGCGAGCCACATAACCGTCTGGCCCAGCGTGAGCAGGGAGAGTTTCGGGCCGTCCGGGGAGGCCGCGCCAAGGGCCCGCGCGACCACCGCGATGGCAAGCGCCGCGCCATAGCTGTGGCCGACCACCAGAATCTCGTCATATTGCGCGTCGCGGAGTCTGGCGGCGAGATAGGTGCCAAGGGCATCGCGGCGGCGGTCCAGAACATGGGTACGGCTCTGTTCCTCGCGTTCATGAAAGCTCAGGATACGCCCCACCCAGGTCAGGTTGAATTTCTGCTCAAGCTGATAGGCTCCCCACAGCAGGGCTGCTCCTGCGGCGAGGCCCAAGGCCGCACCGGGCCAGCGCCAGAGCCAGAATCCGACACCGCCGAACGCGATACTGATCAGCAGCAGAGCGAGAATGAGCATTGCGGGCATCGTCGCAGTGACGCCCGCGGGCCAGCTCCATTGGAATGTCTTGCCGAAAACGCCCGAGCGCAAGGCGCGCCATGACGCCGTCAGGGTGACCCAGGCCAGTCGTGCGGGCTGCTTGACCCAGAACTGGCGGACGATATCATCCCATTCGCAATAGAGATATTCGGTTTCGACCTGCCGGTCTGCCTGCTCCTGCCGCACTTTCCACCGATACAGATGATCCCCGAGGCGTTCGCGCTTGCCGACTTCCATTTCGTAGCCGGAAACTTCAGCCTGTTTCGCGGCTTCAGCCCGGTACAGCTGGTGATAATAACGGACGCCGCGGGGGTCGAAACCGCTCAGATACAGGACAAGGCGGCGGCCTACCTTGCTCATCGCCGGAACTGGTTGAGCACTTCATACGCCATCACCGCGGTCGCGACGGCCGCGTTCAGGCTATCCGCTTTCCCGCGCATCGGCATTTTGACGAGGAGATCGCACGCAGCGGCATAATCAGCCGGGAGTCCGGCCGATTCATTGCCGGTCAGGATGAAGGTAGGGGGAGCATAGTCCGGTTGTTGATAATCGAGATCGGTATCGAGACTGGTGCCGACCAGCATGGCTTCACCGCCGCGGAGCCATGTGAGGAAATCGATCCAGCGGGTCGTTGCGATCGCCTGGGTGAAGACTGCGCCCATCGATGCGCGCACGGCTTCGACGGAAAACGGGTCCGCGCAATCGTCGACAAGGATCAGTCCGCCCGCGCCGACCGCATCGCCGGTGCGCAGCATCGTGCCAAGATTTCCTGGATCGCGCAGCGCCTGGGCGACCAGCCAGATATCGGCCCGCGACCGGTCTATTCCGCCAAGGTCCGTCTCCCATTCCCGGTAGATGCCGACGATGGCTTGCGGATTATCTTTGCCCGACAATTTGGAGAGGATCGGCCGCGTTGTCCGGATCGCTTCGCCGCCAGCGGCTTCGGTTGCCGCAATCAACGCTTTGGCGCGCGGATGGCTTTCGGAATCTTTGGTGAAAAGTATCTCGATCGGCAGCTTGCCGCTTTCTTCCGCCTCACTCAGGATTCGCAGCCCTTCCGCAAGAAACAGGCGCTCGATCCGTCTATGCTTCTTGTCGCGCAGGGAACGGGCCCGCTTGATGAGCGGGTTGGAAAAAGCCGTAAT
>JBPOET010000166.1:0-4932 GCA_051251675.1 Parasphingopyxis sp.
GACGCTCGGCGCGACCGACCTGCTGCTGGTTGCCGCCTTCAGCACCAAGCCCGACCTCGGCCGCCGGGTCAGCATCTATGCGGTGCTGATGCTCATCGCGTGCGGTCTGTCCCTGCTGGGGCCTGCGGGCAATGGCGGTGCGGTATTTGGCGGCCTGTATAACGCCGATGCTTTTTCGACCTTCTCCAAGGTGTTGATTTACGCATCGGCCGCGATAGCCATTCTGATGGCGCCTCGCTTCTTTGACCGGCGCGGCGAAATGCGGCCCGAATATCCTATCCTGATCCTGCTCTCCGCGCTCGGAATGGGCTTCATGGTCTCATCCGGCGACCTGATGATGCTCTATATCGGCCTCGAGATGCAGAGCCTCGCCGCCTATGTGCTGGCGAGTTTCATGCGGCAGGATACGCGTTCCGCCGAAGCCGGCCTCAAATATTTCGTGCTCGGCGCGCTTGCCAGCGGCATCCTGCTCTACGGCGTTTCGCTGATTTACGGCTTTACCGGCACGACCAGCTATCAGGGGATCGGCGTCGCCATGGCGTCTGGCCTGTCGATGGGCGAGCTGTTCGGCCTTGTGTTCGTGCTTGCCGGCCTGGCCTTCAAGATCAGCGCTGTGCCGTTTCATATGTGGACGCCGGATGTATACGAAGGCGCGCCGACGCCGGTTACCGCTTTTTTCGCCACCGCGCCCAAGATCGCCGCCGTGGCGCTTGCCATTCGCGTGATGTTCGACGCGCTCTCCCCGGCAACCGATGCCTGGCAGCAGATCGTGATCTTCGTGGCTCTGGCGTCGATTGCGCTGGGCGCTGTGGCGGCTATCGGCCAGTCCAACGTCAAACGGCTGCTCGCATACAGCTCGATCAACAATATCGGGTTCGCGCTGATCGGTATCGCCGCCGGAACGCAGGCGGGCGTCGCCGCGACCCTGTCCTACATGGCGATCTATGTCGTGATGACGCTCGGCAGCTTCCTGTGCGTGTTGCAGATGCGCGATGCACAGGGTCGGCCGGTCGAGGACATCGCCAGTCTAGCAGGCCTTTCCAAATCGCAGCCGGCGCTCGCTGCGGCCTTTGCGATATTCATGTTCAGCCTGGCAGGTATTCCGCCGCTTCTCGGCTTCTGGGGCAAGTTTCTGGTGTTCGATGCGGCCGTTGCGGCAGGGCTTTTTCCATTGGCGGTGATCGGCATCGCGCTCTCGGTGATTGGCGCCTATTATTATCTCCGCATCATCAAGACGATCTATTTCGACGATGCGGCGGCGCCCTATGCGCCGGCGAATTCGGTGGTTGAGAATGGCCTGATCGCGGTGACTGCCGCAACGGTTTCGCCGCTCGGCTATCTGCTCGTGCCATTTCTGGCGCTAACGGCAGGCAATGCCGCCCAAGCCCTTTTCTAGGGACGGTTGTTCTGACTGTCCGCATCCAGACGGTTGCCGAGACCGGTTCCACCAATGACGATGTGATGGCGCTGGCCCGTGCCGGCGAGGCCGAAGGCTTCTGGCTGTGTGCGGATCGGCAGGTTGCGGGCAGGGGGCGGCAGGGGCGGAGCTGGGTCTCTCCATCCGGCAATCTGTTCGCCAGCACATTGGTGCGGACGGGGGAGGGCGATCCGCCTTCCGCCAGCCTGGCGCTTGTCGCCTCGCTCGCCCTGTACGATGCGGTTGCCGCTTTCCTGGGCGAGGAGATGCACAGCGTGCTGACGCTCAAATGGCCGAACGACCTGTTGCTGAATGGCGCCAAACTGTCCGGCATCCTTCTCGAGCGGGAGAATGACGCGGTCGTTATCGGTATCGGCGTCAATCTTGCCCGGCACCCCGACAATCTCGATCGGCCGGCGACCAGCATTGCCGCCTATGGAATGGTGCCAACGCCCGACATCTTTCTGCGGGAACTGGCTGGCCGGTTCGCGCAATGGGTTGCCAAATGGCGGGAGCCGGGGCTTGGAGCGATCCGCGAGCAATGGCTCGCCCGGGCCCATCCAAGGGGCGCGGCGCTGACGGTGCATGATCCTTCCGGCCGGAAAATCGACGGCGTGTTCGACGGGATGGAGGGAGACGGCGCGCTGCGTCTGCGCTTGGCGGATGGGTCCGTCCATGTCATGCATGCTGGCGATGTTTTCCTGATCTGAGGACCTGCTGATGCTGCTTGCTATCGACGCCGGAAACACCAATGTTGTCTTTGCGCTCGTCAAAGATGGAGAAATCGTAGCCCGTTGGCGGATCGCAACAGATCCCAAGCGGACGGGCGATGAATATGCGGTCTGGCTGCACAACCTGATGGCGCTGGAAGAATTCGACCCCAAGGCCGTCGAGGCCGTCATGATCGCCACGGTCGTGCCGCGCGCGCTGCATAATCTGGAAGTGCTTGCCACCAAATATTTCAGTGCAGAGGTGCTCATTGCCGGGCAGGCTCCCGCCGAATGGGGTATCCGGCTCGATGTGCCCGAACCGCACACGGTGGGCGCGGATCGGGTGATTAACGCGATCGCGGCGCACAGCCTGCATCCCGAGGACCTGATTGTGATCGACTTCGGGACGGCGACCACGTTCGACATTGTCGACTATGATGGCAGCTATAAGGGCGGCATAATCGCACCGGGTATCAACCTGTCCCTCGATGCGCTTGTGAGCGCGGCTGCCATGCTGCCGCGGATCGCCATCGAGGCGCCGACCGAGACCAAAACCGTGATTGGTACTACGACGGAAGAGCAGATGCATATCGGCGTCTTCTGGGGCTATGTAGCGATGATCGAGGGGCTGATTTCGCGCGTAAAGGCGGAAATCGGCCGGCCGACCAAGGTCATCTCCACTGGCGGTCTGGCAACACTGTTTGACGAGCATACCGAGATTTTCGACGTTATCGAGCCCGATCTCACTATTCAGGGGCTGGCTATGCTCTACCAAAGGTCTAGATAGGCCAGCATGAACCCCAAAAACGAACTGCTTTTCCTCGCGCTTGGCGGGTCGGGCGAGATCGGCATGAATGTCAATCTCTACGGAACCCAGGGCAAATGGGTCATGGTCGATTGCGGCATGACCTTTGGCGATCCCTATTATCCGGGGATCGAGCTGGTCCTGCCCGATCTCGAATTTATCGAGGATCGCGCGGATGACCTTCTCGGTATCGTGCTGACCCATGGCCATGAGGATCATATCGGTGCGCTGCCCTATCTGGCTGGCGATCTCGGCGTCCCGCTCTATGCGACGCCGTTTACGGCGGGTTTGATCCGCCGGAAGCTGGAAGAGGCGGGGCTGCTCGACGAGATCGAACTCAACGTCATCGAAAATGAGGGGGTGTTCGAACTCGGGCCGTTCGGCTTCCGCTACGTGCCGGTGGCCCATTCGATCCTCGAAGGCAATGCGCTGGTCATCGATACGCCGCATGGCAGCATCTTCCATACCGGGGACTGGAAGCTGGATGCGGATCCGCAAACCGGCGTGCCGGCCACCGCCGAACAGCTGAGCGCAATCGGCGATGACGGTATCCTGGCGATGGTCTGCGATTCGACCAACGTGTTCAACGACAAGGTGTCCGGTAGTGAAGGCGCGGTGAAAGCGGGTCTGTCGGAAGTTATCTCGGCCGGTACGGGACGCGTTCTGGTAACGACCTTTGCCTCCAACGCCGCGCGCCTTCAGACGCTGGGCCGGATCGCGCAGGAAACCGGGCGCAAGGTTTGCGTTGCGGGGCGGTCGCTCAACCGGATTCTCACTGAAGCGCGGGCGACCGGCTATCTCAAGGACTTCCCGGAAACGGTGGATTTCGATGAGGCCATGCGCATGCCGCCTCGCGAATTGCTGATCATTGCGACGGGCGGACAGGGCGAAGCACGCGCCGCCTTGGCGCGTATTGCCGAAGGCAATCATCCGCTGAAACTGGATAGCGGCGATCTGGTGGTGTTCAGTTCCAAGCAAATTCCGGGCAACGAACTGGCTATCGGTCGCGTTCAGAATGCGCTGGCGGCGCAGAAAATACCGATCATTACCGACCGCCAGGCCGAGGTACATGTGTCGGGGCATCCCGGCAAACCGGAGCTGGCCAAAATGTACAGCTGGATACGGCCCGAAATGCTTGTTCCGGTGCATGGCGAACTGCGCCACATGGCGGAACAGGCGCGCTTTGGCGCGGCTCAGGGCATCGCCAAGGTGATTGTCCAGCAAAATGGCGATGTCGTGCGTCTGGCGCCCGACGGTCCCACGATCATCGGCAATGAACGCACAGGGCGGCTCGTGCTCGACGGCGATACGATTATCGCTGCCGATGGCGAGGCCATGAACGAACGCCGCCGCATTGCGCAGCGTGGCATCATCGCTATTACCGTGGCACTGGACGGCAAGAGCGAGCTCGCCGGCACGCCGTCCTTCTCCATGGCGGGCATTCCGATCGAGGCCGAGCGTGAGGAATTTATCGATGAGTGTGTTGAGGCGGCGGCAAGTGCCGTGCGCAAGGGCTCCCGGGATGCGGAAAAATTGCGCGAGGCCGTCCGTCTTGCCGTGCGCCGGACGGCTACCCATTGGACAGGCAAGAAGCCCGTGGTCAATGTGTCGTTGATGGAGGTCTAGCCATGCAGCCGGTATCGATGCTCGCCGTCTATTTTCTCTTCTGGTTTCTCTGTCTGTTCGTTGTCCTGCCCTTCGGTATCAAGACTGATCGGGAAATGGGTGTGGAGCCTGAACCTGGTCATGCCGAAAGCGCTCCGCATCAGTTTCGCGCGATACGCATTGCCCTACGCACGACAATCCTGGCGACTTTCTGTTTCGGGTTGTTTTACGCCAACTATGTTTATGGCTGGGTCGGCATCGATTTTCTTGATTTCCTGAAGCCGGAATCGATCCGCAATACGGGCTGATGCCCGCCTACCCTGCTGCGGTCAGCGCAGGCGTTCGATCGCCTGGGCAAGTGCGACATAGAGTTTGCCGTTGTCGGAAGAGAGCAA
>JBPOET010000167.1:0-4884 GCA_051251675.1 Parasphingopyxis sp.
CCACCACCTCGTCAGTGCGCGCCCGGTTCCAGCCCGGCCGCGTGGCCAGCAATTCGCTCGCAAAATCCAGCGCATCGCCGACCCGTACACAGCCATGGCTCAGCGTTCTGACGTCGCGGTCGAACAGCGAGCGGTTCGACGTGTCGTGCAGGAACACGCTATGCGGATTGGGCATTACCAGCTTCATCAGCCCGAGCGCGTTGCCGGGCCCCGGACGCTGGCGATAACGCCCATTCTGATAGACATAGCCCCTTTGCCGCGCCACTGCCGGGCGATTGCGCACCATGGATGCGATGCCTTCGGCGGCGATGCTTGCCGGAACCTCCCACCAGGGGTTGAAAATCACACCGGACACTTCGGCCTGGAAAATCGGCGTCGGCGTGCGCGTGGTGCCGACAATCACGCGCCACCGCCCCATCTCGCGCCGGCCTTCCCACAGGGAAACCTCAAAGGCCGCGGCATTGACGATCAGATAGCGGGGGCCGAGCGCAGCGGGCATCTCGCTCCAGCGCTGCAGATTGGACGCGAGCGTCGCCCGGCGTGCCGGATCGGTTTCCGCATCATAGGCCGCTTGCAGGGCATCGATATAGGGATGGCCGAGAAGCGCGGTTGTTGCGGCCGGCTCCTCAACGGGTTCCTCAGCCTGTTCGGCAGCGCTCGGCGTCCGGGTCGGCTGTTCTTCGCCCGCCTGGTCGCCAACCGCCTGCGCACTGGCGGGAACCGGCACGGCAAAACTGATCATCGCTCCGACGATCGCAAAAATAAGCGTCTTCATGCAGCTCTGTCTCGTTCACTGGGTCAATCAGACCAATAGGGGCTTATACCTATAGGCAGTCGTGCCCTGGATACAGATATTTGTCGTTTAGCCACGACAGAGTGAGTATTATCGATGGCCCGATTATCCCGCAGGAACTTCCTCGCCGCAGGCGGCGCGATGATAGCGAGCCTTCCGGCCGCTGCAACCGCACCGCTGCCAACAGGCACACCGCCAGCCGTGCCGCCAGCAACCGCATCGGACAATGAACTCCTGATGCGCGCCCGCGCTGCACTGGAGCGGCATCAGGACGCTGTCGTCCATCGCGACGTGATCGGCATCGCCGATTTCAACGCCCCTTCCCGCCTTCCCCGCTTTTCGATCGTCGATCTCGCCAGTGGGCGCGCCGAGCAGTTGCTGGTAGCCCATGGACGCGGGTCGGATCCGTCGCATAGCGGATGGTTGCAGAGCTTTTCCAACGTTCCCGGATCCAATGCGACATCGTCTGGTGCCTATCTGACGGGCCAGGCCTATTCCGGTATCCATGGCGCGTCGCGCAGGCTCGCCGGGCTCGATCCGGAAAACAGCAATGCCGAAGCCCGTGCTATCGTCATCCATTCCGCCTGGTATGCCAATCCGAATGTCGTTCAGGAACAGGGCAAACTCGGACGCAGCGAGGGCTGCTTCGCCTTTTCCCAGGCCGATATCGCGCAGGTTCTCGAACGGCTTGGCCCGGGACGGCTGATCTATGCCGACAAGATCTGATAGACGGACGAAACCCGCGGGTTTCAGGGAACCGGCGCGATAACGCCACCGATCTCGCCGGCGCGTCGAGCGGAACTTTGGCCTCCGCCCGCAGCAGCCGGGCGATACGGACCTGCACCGGATAAGGGCGACGCAGTTGTCCGCCCCGCGGAACGCCCGGCACGCTCTCTCCGCTCGTGATTAACAAAATCGTGAGACTAGGATGATAATTGCCCCTGCCTAACAGGCATTTTTCCAAGGGGCACTCATGGGCAGCAGGGCACGACCCACGCCGAGAACGATCGGGCAGTCGGTTTCTTCCGGGGAACTGACCTGCGTGCCATGGCGCGAAATGCTCGCGGAAACCGAGGCCTGGGACGAACTGGCGCAGTGTGCCGCCGAACCCAATCCCTTCTACGAAAGCTGGTACCTGCTTCCATCGCTCGCCAGTTTCGACGACGGGAACGCCATCTCCATTCTCCGCTTTACCCGGGACCGGAAATTATGCGCGCTCATGCCGGTTGTCCGGGAATCGAAATATGAGGGATGGCCGCTCGCGCATATCCGCAACTGGCTTCATCCCAATATCTTTTTCGGGACGCCCCTGATCGCCCGGGGGATGGAAACAGAATTCTGGCGCGCCCTTCTCGATTGGGCCGACGACCAGACGAGGCTGTCGCTTTTCCTCCATCTGCACGAATTTGCACTCTCCGGGCCGGTTTTTGAAAGCCTGGAATCGGTTCTTGCCAGCGACGGGCGCATCTGGGGTGTCGTGGAAGACAGGGAGCGCGCTCTACTGGCCTCCGACCTGGCCGCCGAAGACTATCTGGCGCAATCGCTCTCCTCGCGGAAACGCAAAGACCTCAACCGCCGCACGCGCCGACTGTCGGAAATCGGCGAAATTTCTTTCATATGGGAAACCGGAACCGACCGGATCGCGCCCTGGATCGACGCATTCCTCGCCCTTGAGGCTTCTGGCTGGAAAGGCGAAGCTGCGTCCGCCCTGGCCTGCGACGCGGCAACCAGAACCCTGTTCCGGGAAAGCCTGACCGGCGCCGCCAAGCGCCACCGCCTCGTTCGCCTGTCGCTGAGGGTGCATGACACGCCGATTGCGATGCTCTCGACCTTTCTGACGCCGCCGGGGGCTTTTGGTTTCAAGACCGCCTTCGACGAAGATTATGCGCGTTTCTCGCCCGGGCTGTTGCTCGAACGCGAGTTTCTGGGTGCCTTGCGGCGCTTCGATATCGACTGGTGCGACAGCTGCGCTGCGCCGGATCACAGCGTCATGAACCGTATGTGGCAGGAACGCCGCCCGCTTGGCCGCCTGTCGATTGCCATCGGCGGTCCCCTGCGGCGCGCCACCTTTGGCCAGGTCCTGCGTCGCGAAATGGCCAATGCCGATTTGGGAGCCAATGCATGACCATATTTCCGCAATCCACGCAGGATAAGTTCGCCAGGAACTATCCGGAAACCCCGCACATATTGAAACATGATCTCGACCATCATCCGCTGCTCGAACTGGGCGCTCTCGCCGATCTGGCGCGGCGTCTGCCGATCACGTCGATCGAGTGCAATCGCGGAGACCAGCCGATCGGCGTCGACCAGCTGCCCGAACAACTGCGCGAGCAGGCCGCGGACACGATTCTCGACATCGACTCCGCGGGTTGCTGGGTCTGTCTTCGCAATGTGGAACAACAGCCCGAATATGCGGCGCTCCTCGAAGAACTTCTTGAGGAATTGCGCCCCCGGATCGAGGCGAAGACCGGGCCGATGATCAACCTGCAATGCTTTCTTTTCGCGACCTCTCCGGGCGGCGTCACGCCCTACCATTTCGACCCCGAGCACAATATTCTGCTCCAGCTGCGCGGCTCCAAGGTCATGACTGTCTTTCCCGCCGGGAATACGGCTTGCGCGGCCGACGAATTCCATGAAGCTTATCATGCGGGAGGCCGGCCCGAACTGCCCTGGAACGAGCAGATGGCCAAGCATGGCACGGCCTGCCCAATCGGCCCCGGGGAGGCGATCTATGTTCCCGTCATGGCGCCGCATTATGTCACCAACGGCTCCGAGGTGTCGGTCTCTGTTTCCATCACCTGGCGCTCGGAATGGAGTTATATCGAATCCGATGCCCGGTGCTTCAACGGCATGGTGCGGCGCATGGGGATGAAGCCGAAAGCGCCCGAGCGTTGGCCCGGCAGAAACCTTGCCAAAGCCTATAGCTGGAGAATGGTACGCAAACTGCGCCAGATTGCCGGATAGCCTTCCTGCCGTCCGGGAAAATCCTGTACCGGCCCGCATCGAGGATGTCGCAAACAGCCCCTGGCACCACAGCCCATCATGACGGTCGACACATCCCAACCCAGCCAACCGGCACCCGGCGAACCGCCAGCACCCGCCAAGGGAGTGTATCGCAGTGCGGCCACCGCTATCGCGATCGCCTGGTCGCTGCGGCTGATCGGCCTGATTTCCGTGCTCGTACTGGCGCGGGTGCTGACGCCGAGAGACTTCGGTATTGTCGCGCTGGCGACATCGGTTCTCGCTCTGGTCGACATTTTTTCCGCGCTTGGCCTGCGACAGGCGCTGCTGCGGATCGCCACGCCCGAGCGGGCTCATTATGATACGGCCTGGACGATACAGCTTCTCGTCCTGACCGTTCTGGCCGTGCTGCTGGTGGCTATCGGACCCGTGGCGGCCCGGTTCTACGAGGAACCGGCGCTCGGCCTGCTGATCCCCATTCTGGCCGCATGCTTCGTTATCGACGGCCTCGCCAATATCGGGGTGATCGATTTCGAGCGCCATTTCGATTTCGGGCGAGACATGCGGATGCGGCTAAGCGTCCGGCTGACTTCATTCGTGGTGACGCTGTCGGCTGCGCTGATCCTGCAAAGCTACTGGGCGCTGGTGATCGGCACGGTCATGCAATCGGTGCTGAACGCCGTCGCATCCTATATCTTCCACCCGTTCCGTCCGCGCTTTTCGCTGGCCAAGCGCGAGGAGCTGCTGGGCGTTTCGCTGTGGATGTTCCTCGCCTCCGCGGCGCAGACGGTTCATAACCAGATCGAAAAGATCGTCGTGGGCCGAATCTCGAGCCGCAATATTCTCGGATTCTACTCGGTATCGCGCGATCTCTCCTCGATCTTCACCGAAGAGATCGGCACCGCGCTCAACCGGGTGACGTTCGTGACGACCGCGCGGACGGGGCGGCCGCTGAGCGCCGATCCGGAAAGACTGCCTTCGATGCTCGGCGCCTATGGTCTTATCGCCGCACCGCTCGGATTCGGCCTGGCCGCCACCGCTGACGAGGCGCTTCCCCTGCTGCTTGGCTCCCAATGGACGGCCGCAGCGCCGCTTCTGGCGATCATTGCTCCGGCCTGCGCGCTCTATGC
>JBPOET010000168.1:0-4846 GCA_051251675.1 Parasphingopyxis sp.
CGATGGGCCTGAAAGATGCCGCGAAAACGCTGATGGACGAGGCGGGCGTGCCGACCACGCCCGGCTATCTGGGCGACGACCAGTCTGAAGAACGGTTAGCGAAAGAGGCGGAAACCATTGGCTATCCGGTGCTGATCAAGGCGGTTGCGGGCGGCGGCGGGAAGGGAATGCGCAAGGTCGATAGCGCGGACGATTTCGCAGATGCGCTGCAATCCTGCCGCCGCGAGGCCACCGCCTCCTTTGGCAACGATATCGTGCTCATCGAAAAATGGATCACCAATCCGCGCCATATCGAGGTGCAGGTGTTCGGCGATTCCCACGGCAATGTCGTCCATCTGTTCGAGCGCGATTGCTCGCTCCAGCGTCGCCACCAGAAAGTGATCGAGGAAGCCCCCGCGCCGGGCATGGACGAAGCGACCCGCGAAGAAGTCTGCGCCGCCGCTGTCCGCGCCGCCAAGGTGGTCGATTATGAGGGCGCCGGCACCATCGAATTCATCGCGGACGCCTCGGACGGCCTGCGCGCGGACCGCATCTGGTTCATGGAAATGAACACGCGCCTCCAGGTCGAGCATCCGGTGACCGAGGAGATCACCGGGCAGGATCTGGTCGAATGGCAGCTGCGCGTGGCGAGCGGCGAGGAGCTACCGTGCAAGCAGGACGAGCTGAGCATCGACGGCTGGGCGATGGAAGCGCGGCTCTATGCAGAAGACCCAGCGAGCGGGTTCCTGCCGAGCATCGGCCGGCTGGAGCACTTCGATCCGGGCGATAGCGGCCGGATCGAAACCGGTGTCGAGGAAGGCGACGAAATCAGCCCGCATTACGACCCGATGATCGCCAAGCTGGTCGCGCATGGCCGGGATCGCCGAACAGCGATAGGCGCGTTGGCGACAATGCTGGCCGGGCTGGAAGTCTGGCCCGTAAAAACCAATGCGGCTTTTCTGCTGCGTTGTGCGACCCATCCCGATTTTATCGACGCGGAACTCGATACCGGCTTTATCGCCAAACATGAGGGCACGCTCATTCCCGGCAAGCCGGGCGAAGAGCATTGGCGCGCCGCGGCGACGATCGCGCTGGCCGAAGCGCAATCCGGCGGGCTGGCGGGCTTTCGGCTCAATGCATCCACGCGATCCGCCCTGTCGCTGGCGTATCGGGGCGACAGGCGCACGGTCGATCTTTCCGGGCACGGCCCGGCGCTACCCGCCGCTTCGGGATTTCGCGATACTGAACGGGTGGTGCTGTTTTCCGCCGGAGAAACACACGAGTTCGCGTTGGCGGCACGAGAGGCTGCGGGCCTTGCCGTCGCCGACGGCGCGATCCTTGCTCCGATGCCCGGCAAGATCATCGCGGTGCCGGTCAGTAAAGGCGAGAGCGTGACCGCCGGGCAGAAACTGCTCACGCTCGAGGCGATGAAGATGGAGCACAGCCTGACCGCGCCGTTCGACGGCACGGTGGCCAAGCTGAACGCCGAAGAGGGCGGGCAGGTGTCAGAAGGCACGCTGCTCGTGCAGATCGAGGCTGCCGACGGTTGACCTTTACGTCAAGCTAGCGGAAGCTGGTCGGGACGAGAGGAGGGCCCCATGGCCGACTACCAGACCATTCTGACCGATGTTTCGGACGGTATTTTCACGATCACGATGCACCGCCCGGACAATATGAACGCGTTCACCGAGCGGATGATGCATGAGATGATCGCCGCCTTTGACGAGGCGGATGCGGATGATGCGGTGCGCGCGGTGATCGTTACCGGCCATGGCGAACGCGCCTTTTGCGCCGGGGCGGATCTGGCCAGCGGGGCCGAAACCTTCGATTATGACAAGCGCCTGGACCGGGATTCCCCGCAGCGCGAAGACGGCAGCGTCGACTGGAAACATCGCGGCGCGCGCGACGGCGGCGGGCAGCTCACCTTGCGCATTTTCAATTGCAGGAAGCCGGTGATCGGAGCGATCAACGGCGCCGCCGTCGGCATCGGCGCGACCATGACGCTGCCGATGGATTTCCGGCTGGCCGCCGATCATGCCCGGTTCGGCTTCGTCTTTGCACGGCGCGGGATCGTCCCCGAAGCCGCTTCGAGCTGGTTCCTGCCCAAGCTGGTCGGCATCAGCCAGGCGCTCAAATGGTGTTACAAGGGCGATGTGTTCGGCGCGGAAGAAGCCAGGGCCGGCGGGCTGGTGCAGGACATTTATCCGGCCGGCGATCTGCTCGCTGCGGCCCGCGCTCTGGCGACCGAGCTCACAGCGGAAAGCGCGCCGGTGTCGATCGCCATGACGCGGCAGATGCTCTGGCGGATGATGGGCGCAGAGCATCCGATTGAAGCGCACCGGATGGACAGCCGCGCCATCTGGTATCGCGGACGACAGGAAGACGCGCAGGAAGGGATACTGTCCTTCCTGGAAAAACGCCCGGCAAACTATCCCAACGCGGTCAGCACGGATATGCCCGATCTTCACGAATGGTTCGACGATCCCGAGTTCTGATGGGCCGGAATTCCGTTCGCCCTGAGCCTTTCGAAGGGCTGTACTTTCCTTGCCCGCCGTTGAAGAAGAAGGGCAGGGCTTTGGCAGGCCCAGCCCAAACGGCTTTTTTTGAGGATATGGCATCATGACGACACCCCAATTCGATTTCACCGGCAAGAATGTGATGGTGTTCGGCGGCACCAGCGGGATCAATCTCGGTATTGCCAACGCCTTTGCGCGCCATGGTGCGCGGCTGGGCGTCGCCAGCCGGTCGCAGGACAAGGTCGATGCAGCGGTTGCCCAGCTCGGCAATGAAGCAGGGCCCGCGCTCGGCTTTTCGCTCGATGTGCGCGAATTCGATGCCGTTGCGGCGGCGATCGAAGCCTTCAAGGCGGAACGCGGCACGATCGATGTGTTGGTGTCCGGAGCGGCGGGAAATTTTCCGGCTGCTGCTGCTGCGCTCAGCCCCAACGGCTTCAAATCGGTCGTCGATATCGATCTGCGCGGCACATTCCACGTGATGCGCGCCGCTCATGGTGCGCTCACGAAACCGGGCGCGTCCATCATCAACATCACCGCACCCCAGGCCTGGATCGCGATGCCGCTGCAGGTCCATGTCTGCGCCGCCAAGGCGGGCGTCGATCAGGTGACGCGGACGCTGGCTATGGAATGGGGCCGTGAAGGCGTGCGCGTAAACTCGGTTTCCCCCGGGCCGATAGAAGGCACGGAAGGCATGGAACGCCTCGCGCCGACGCCCGAGGCCAAGGAGCGTTCCGCAAAAGCCGTGCCGCTGGGCCGGATGGGAACGGTCGACGATATCGCCGATGTGTGCATGTTCCTTGCCTCCGATGCCGCGCGCTATGTTTCGGGCACGGTGCTGCCCGTCGATGGCGGATGGACGGCCGGCGGGATGATGAGCACGAATATGGGGCAGGGGTAATGCTCGCCCGGCAAGCCTATATCGAAGAAACCGGCGGGCCGGATGTTATCCAGTGGCGGGATGCGGCGTTGGGCGATCCCGCCGAGGGGCAGATACTGGTCCGGCACGAGGCGGTCGGCGTCAACTTCATCGACACCTATCATCGCACCGGCGTGTATCCTGTGGCCCTGCCATCGGGCCTCGGAATGGAGGCGGCGGGCACTGTCGAGGCGGTCGGCCCCGGCGTTGAGAATCTTGCGCCGGGGATGCGGGTGGCCAGCATGAGCGCAGGGATCGGCGCCTATGCCGATGCGCGGATCATTCCGGCGAGCGCGGCCGTGCCGCTGCCGGACGGCATTTCGTGCGAAGTGGCGGCGGCGGCGCTGCTGAAAGGCTGCACGACCGAATTTCTCGTCGAGCGTTGCGGCCGTGTCGAGCCGGGCTGGACGGTGCTTGTCCATGCGGCGGCCGGCGCCACCGGACAGATGCTTGTCCAGTGGCTGAACCATATCGGGGTGAAGGTGATTGGCACGGCGAGCAGCGCGCAAAAGGCCGCAATCGCCGAACGGGCCGGAGCCGATCCGGTGATCCGTTACGACTATGAAGATGTCGCCGAAAAAGTGCGCGAGCATACCGGCGGCGAAGGCGTGAAGGTCGTGTTCGACGGCGTCGGTATGGCGACCTGGGAATCGTCGCTGGAAAGTACCGCGAAACGCGGCCTTGTGATCAGTTTCGGTAATGCCAGCGCCCCGGTTACCGATGTTGCGCTCGGTGCGCTTGCCCAGCATGGATCGCTGTTCGTTACCCGGCCCACCCTGTTCGATTATTATGCGGATCCCGGGGAGGCCGCCGCCGGGCTTGGCCGGCTGTTCGAGATGCTGGCGACGGGCGCGGTTACGGTCGAGATCGGCCAGCGCTATCCGCTGGAGGCCGCGGCGCAGGCGCACCGCGATCTTGAGGGGCGCAAGACGATCGGCGCGTCGATCCTCATTCCCTGACAGGGTTTGGGGGGTTAGCGCCCCCAGGCAATGAAGTGCGGATTGTCGAAGCCGCGCTCGCGCTTGTTATAGGTAAGCGGGCCCACTTCGCTTTCGCCTTCCAGAGCCATGACGCGCCCTCCGGCTGCTTCGAGGATGGCCTGGCCAGCTCCGATGTCCCACTCCATTGTGCGGCCCAGACGCGGATAGACATCTGCGGAACCCTGCGCGAGCAGGCAGAGTTTCAGGCTGGAACCGGCGGGCGTGAAATCCTTGACCCCGATCTTTCTCATCAGCGCATCCGTTTCGGGAGTACGGTGGCTGCGGCTGGCGACGGCGATCAGGTTTTTGTGCATGCCCGAGCGCGCTTCAATCTCGTGCGGATGTTCGGCGGTTGCGCGATCCTGGCCCGGTGCAATTTGCTGGTAGAAGGCGCCTTCGCCAGCAGCGCCGTAATACAGCTTGTGGATAGCCGGGGCATAAATAACGCCTGAGAC
>JBPOET010000169.1:0-4828 GCA_051251675.1 Parasphingopyxis sp.
CCCGCAATCATCGAGGCATGGTTCAGCTCGTCGGAGAAAACCACACAGCCCGGCAGGACCTTGCCGAGCGTCGTCAGCGTCGCTTCGTTGGAAATATAGCCGGATGTGAAGAGCAGCGCGCCTTCCTTGCCATGCAGGTCGGCAAGCTCGTTTTCGAGCGCGATATGATAATGGGTGTTGCCGCCGATATTTCTGGTGCCTCCGGAGCCCGCGCCGACATCGTGCAGGGCCTCTTCCATCGCTTCGATAACCTTGGGGTGCTGGCCCATCGAGAGATAGTCGTTCGAGCACCAGACGGTAATCGGTTTCGGGCCGTTATGCCCGGCGAAGCAGCGGGCATTGGGGAAAGCGCCCTTGTTGCGGAGAATATCGATGAAGACGCGGTAGCGACCCTCTTCGTGGAGCCGTTCGATGGCTTTCGAAAATACGCGCTGATAGTCCAAGAGTCTTCCCCGATATTTGGTCCGGCATTCGGCCCGGTATTTGGATTGAGGCCCATGTAGTTGGTGGAATTGGCCATTTCCAGCGCGAACGACTCGCAATAAGACTAGAGCGTCTCAAAAACCTCCAGGCCATATTGCCCCAAGCCCGGGCGTAGAAGCTCCGGATCGCTGCCATCTGTGATAAAAATCGCCCTGCCGGGAACGGGTTTTTCAGGCCACGTCTGCCCTGCCGTCAGATGCGCGACCCGGCGCGCTATGCCATCTCCTCCATGCACGAAGGTGATCGGGCGACCGGTCGCTTCGGCAAGTTCCTCCTCGACCAGTGGAAAATGGGTGCAGGCCAGAACGATCGTGTCGATCTCGGTCCCGCGCGGCTGGCTGAACAATCCATCGAGGATCGCTCGATAGGCTTCGACGGAAGAGGATTCGCCCCGCATTTTTTTCTCCGTCAGCTCGACAAGGTCATGGGTGCCGAAACGAATTACGGTGCAGTCGCCGGCGAAATCGCGCGACAGATTGTCGACATAGGGCTGCCGCACCGTTCCTGCCGTTCCCAATACGCCGATCACGCGGGATTTTGAAATCGCCGCGGCAGGCTTGATCGCCGGAACTGTGCCCACGATCGGGATGGCGAGCGCGGCGCGAACGGGGTCGAGTGCGATTACCGATGCCGTGTTGCACGCAATAACCGCAAGCCGGGCATCGACATGCTCGGCCAGCCGCCCCAGCAGCGCAGGCACCCGGGCCGCCAGCTCGGCTTCCGACTTCTGTCCATACGGAAACCCGGCCTGATCGAGCGCATAGGCAATGGGCGCGTTCGGCAGCAATTTCCGGATCGGGCCGAGAATCGAAAGTCCGCCGACTCCGGTGTCGAGAAGCAGCAGAGGGCGCGCGTCATGCATGGACATGTCCCTTATGGCCTGGGACGCGCCCTCGCAATGGAGCGCCGATGCTGTACGAGGGGCTGTCCCGATACGATTGCAGCGCCGGGCAGGGGCGCTATTACCGTAAATTCGGAAAACAGGAGAGGTTCGCCATTTTCGAAAATCCGCTCTGGTTGGCCCCGGTCCTGGCGCTGTTGCTCGGCTATCTGTTCGGCTCGGTACCGTTCGGGTTGCTGTTGACCCGCGCAACGGGGGCCGGCGATCTGCGCGCCATCGGTTCCGGCAATATCGGCGCAACCAATGTGCTGAGAACAGGCCGCAGGGGGCTGGCGGCGGCAACTCTGTTGCTGGATGTGGCCAAGGGGTTTCTCGCGGTGACGCTCGCACCCCAGTTGGGCGGCGATCCGGAACAGATGATGCGGCTCGCGGCGCTGGGAGCCTTTGTCGGCCATTGCTATCCCGTCTGGCTGGCATTCCGCGGCGGAAAGGGGGTGGCGACATTGCTGGGCATCGCGCTTGCCTTTGGCTGGATCTACCTGGTTGTCTTCGCACTGGTCTGGCTCGGTATGGTTGCGCTGTTCCGCTTTTCGTCGCTTGGCGGGTTGAGCGCGGCGCTCGCCTTGCCCGTAGCGGCTGTCTGGCGGGGCGAAGTCGTGCTGATGTTCCTGTTTGCGGCTCTCGCCCTGCTCGTGGTCTGGAAGCATCGGAGCAATATCGGCCGCCTGATCCGCCGCGAAGAGCCTAAAGTGGGTGGTTCTCAAAATGGCTGAAGCGCGCCATGCGGCCAAGCTACGGCTGGCCCGGTCGCGCAATATCGGTCCTGTCACCTATGCCCAGCTGCTTGCCCGGTTCGGGACGGCGGAGGCGGCGCTGGACGCGATCCCCGATCTCGCGCGGCGCGGCGGGGGCAGGGCGCCGAAGCTGGCCGACCCCCGGGCGATCGAGGCCGAGATGGCGGCAGTCGAACAATTGGGCGGCAGCTACATCTTTCTGCACGAACGCCCCTATCCGCCCGCTCTGGCGCAGATACAGACCGCACCCCCTGCATTGATAGTGAGAGGGGATCTGAGCCTGCTCGGCAAGCCGCTAATTGCTATGGTGGGTGCGCGGAATGCCTCTGCGGCCGCGCGCCGCTTTGCTCGCGAGCTGGCCCATAAGCTGGGCGAGGAAGGCTATGTGGTGGTGTCCGGTCTGGCGCGCGGGATCGATACGGCGGCGCACAATGGTGCGATCGACAGTGGCACGATCGCTGTGATCGCCGGCGGTATCGATGTCCATTACCCGCCCGAGAACAAAGCGCTGCAGCAGGATATCGCCGAACGCGGCCTTCTGATCGCGGAGCAGCCTCCGGGCAGCGAGCCAAAGGCGAGGCATTTTCCTTATCGCAACCGTATCATTGCCGGGCTTGGCATGGGAACGATCGTGGTCGAGGCCGCGCCGAAATCCGGATCGCTGATTACGGCCCGGCAAGCCAATGAGTTCGGCCGGGAAGTCATGGCTGTCCCCGGATCCCCGCTCGATCCGCGGGCACAGGGCTGCAATCAGCTGATCCGGGACGGGGCGACTCTGATCCAGAATGCCGAGGATGTGTTGAGCGCATTGCAGCCGTTCGACATTTCCAGGACACGGGCGCCGGAAATTCCCTTCGGCCAGGAACCCATATCGGCCGATGTGGAGCCAAGGCAGCGTGCAACGGTTACGGAACTGCTCGGGCCCGTCCCGGTTTCCGTCGATGAGTTGATCCGGGAATCGGCCGTCGCGTCCGCCACGGTACAGACGATTTTGTTGGAGCTAGAACTGGCCGGAAGGCTGGAACGCCATGCCGGCGGAAAGGTGAGTCTTTCAGATCCCGCTTGACGAACGCGATTTGCATCGCATCCTCGTGCGCGTATGAGAGCCCCGCCTGAACGGAGAGAATTGCCAGCCTTATGAAACTTGTAGTTGTTGAGTCGCCGGCCAAGGCGAAAACCATCGAAAAATATCTTGGCGGCGATTACCGCGTCCTTGCATCCTATGGCCATGTTCGCGATCTGCCGCCCAAGGACGGGTCGGTCGATCCCGAAGACGGGTTCGCGATGACATGGCAGACCTATGGCGACAAGACCAAGCAACTCAAGGCGATAACGGATGCGGCCAAGGACGCCGACGAACTGATCCTCGCGACTGACCCCGATCGCGAAGGGGAGGCGATCAGCTGGCATGTCCAGGAAGTGCTCCAGAAGCGCAAGGCGCTCCCGGCCAAGGTCGAGCGGGTTGCTTTCAATGCGATTACCAAGGCCGCCATTCTCGATGCCATCGCCCATCCGCGCGAACTCGATAACGATCTGGTCGACGCCTATCGGGCCCGGCGTGCGCTCGATTATCTTGTCGGCTTCACGCTTTCGCCAGTGCTTTGGCGCAAGCTTCCGGGCGCGAAATCCGCGGGCCGTGTTCAGTCCGTCGCGCTCAAGCTGGTAGTCGAGCGCGAGCGCGAGATTGAGGCGTTCAAGCCTCAGGAATATTGGTCGATCGCAGCCCAGATGGAGCAGGACGGCACGGAGTTCACCGCCCGACTGGTGCGTTGGCGCGGCGACAAGATCGAGCGGTTGACGATCGGCGGCGAAGGCGATGCGCTGGCGGCCAAGGCCGAAGTCGAAGCCGGATTGTTCAAGATTGTTTCGGTCGAAACGAAACCGCTGACCCGCAATCCGCCGCCGCCCTTTACAACCTCCACGATGCAGCAGGAGGCCGCCCGCAAGCTCGGCTTCGCGGCGAGCCACACGATGCGGATCGCGCAGCAGCTCTACGAAGACGGCGCCATCACCTATATGCGTACCGACGGCGTGCAGATGGACGGCTCGGCGATTTCCGCGGCGCGCGGTGCGATCGCCAACCGTTACGATGCCAGCTATGTCCCGGATCAGCCGCGGGTCTACAAGAGCAAGGCGAAAAACGCACAGGAGGCCCATGAGGCGATCCGGCCGACCGATTTCTCGCGCGACAAGGCGGGCGGCGGCGATCATGCGCGGCTGTATGAGCTCGTCTTCAAGCGCGCACTGGCAAGCCAGATGGCTTCCGCAAGGCTGGAGCGCACGACCGTCGAGATGGAAGAGGGCACCGGCCAGACCGCGCTGCGGGCAACGGGCCAGGTCGTGAAATTCCCCGGATTTATGGCGCTTTATACCGAGGGCCGTGACGATGACGGCGATGACGATTCCAAGCTCCTGCCGATGATGAGCGAAGGCGACGCCCCGGCGAAAAAGAGTGTCGATGCGGAGCAGCATTTCACCCAGCCGCCGCCGCGCTATTCCGAAGCCAGTCTGGTCAAGAAGATGGAGGAACTGGGCATTGGCCGTCCTTCCACCTACGCTTCCATCCTGCAGACGCTGAAGACCCGGGAATATGTGCGCGTCGACAAAAATCGTTTTATTCCAGAGGAAAGCGGCCGACTTGTCACATCGTTTCTGGAGCGGTTTTTCGAACGCTATGTGAGCTACGACTTCACGGCGGGGCTCGAAGAGG
>JBPOET010000017.1:0-14217 GCA_051251675.1 Parasphingopyxis sp.
CGGCTGACCAACGAAACCTATTCGACAGGCCTCAACTTTGCCTATGAGTTAGATTTCTGGGGGCGCATTCGCAACGATGCCCGCGCGGCGCGGGCCGATCTGTTCGCCGCCGAAGCCGATTTGCGCACCGCGCGGCTGGGCGCGCTGGCCAGCACGATCTCGACCTATTTCGAGGTCGTCGACCTCAGGGCGCAGATCGCGCTTTCCGTCAGCACGATCGATGTTCTGCAGGACCGGGTCGAGAATACCGAGCGCCGCTACGATCGCGGCCTCGCCTCCTCCTTCGAACTGTATCAGGTCCGCCAGGATTATCGCAACATCCAGTCCGCCCTGCCCCAGCGCGAAAGCCAGCTAACGGCGGCCGAAGGCAGGCTGGCCGTGCTGCTCGGGCGTTATGCCGGAACGCTGCGCGAGGAAATGGGCGGACGTCTGGCCCCGCAGCTGGTGTTCGAGCCTATTCCCGCCGGCCTGCCCGCCCGGCTCCTCATCCAGCGGCCCGATGTTGCGGCCGCCGCCCAGCGTTTCGAGGCCGCGCGTTTCCGCGTCGGCGCGCGCCGGGCCGAACTGTTTCCCTCGCTCTCGCTGTCGAGCACGCTCGGCACGCAAAGCGGCACCCCTTCCGGCATCTTCGACATATTGGATAATTGGGTCCTCAATCTCGGCGCGAGCCTGACGGCTCCGTTATTCCAGGGCGGGCGGATCCGGGCGAATATCGATGTCGCCGAAGCCCGCTATGCCCAGCAGACGGCCAGCTATGCCCGAACGGTGCTCACCGCCTATCGCGAAGTGACGAGCGCGCTGGAAGATTATGAAGAACAAAGGCAGCGCTATACGCTGATTTTCGGCCAGCTTCAGGAAGCCCAAGCGTCGGCCAATCTCCAGGCCGAGCGCTATAGCGCCGGCGTATCGGCTTTTACCGATTACCTGGACGCGCTGCGCACGCTCTACCAGGTACAGTCATCGCTTTCCGCTGCGGGGCGGGATGTCGCGCTGGCCCAGCTTGCCGTGCATCGCGGGCTCGGCGGCGGCTGGACGGAAGATGCGGCAGCCCCCGGCGTGCCGCTGGTGGACCAGCCCCCCAATGATGCATCCGGCGGAGACCGAGATGGTTCCTGATTTAAGAGCGGAGACAAGGGCGTGACCCGAAACAGACTTATCGCGATCGGCATAGTGCTTGGCGCGCTCCTGATTGCGGCGCTCCTTATATTGGTGCGCCCATCGCCCGACGAACGCCCCCCCGACCAGCGGGCCCCGTTGGTCCAGGTCGTGCCGGCGGAGATTCGCAGCGGACGGCTGACCGTCAATGGCTCCGGCACGGTGCGCGCCCATGAGGAGCTGGTGCTGGCAGCCGAAGTGCCCGGAAAGCTGGTTTATGTAAGCCCGAACCTGATCGAGGGCCGTGCCGTGCGCCGGGGCGAAGTCCTGTTCCGTATCGACCCGACCGACTATCGCAATCAGGTAGCGAGCGCGCGTGCGGATGTCGCGCAGCAGGGCGTTGCCGTCCTCCAGGCGCAGGAAGAGGCAACGCTTGCCCAGCGCGAATATGAGCGATTCCAGCAGCGCGAAGCGCGGCGGGCGCCCAATCCCTTTGCCAGTGTCGATGCCGACGACTTTGCCGCGCAGATCCTGCCTCCCAGCCTGTTAGCCGCCGACACTGCCCCGATCCGCGCCGTCGCGCCCTCCGCCGACGAAGCGAGCAGCCTTACATTGCGGATCCCGCAATTGCAGGCTGCCCGGGCCGCCCTGCAGCGCGCGCGCGCGCAGCTAGGCAATGCCCAGGTCGCGCTTGGCCGGACCACGGTTCGCGCGCCCTTTTCCGGGCTTGTCCGCTCGGAAAATGCGGCGCTCGGCAGCTATGTTTCGCCGGGCCAGTCGCTGGCCCAGATCGTGGCGAGCCAAACCTTCGATGTCATCGTGCCTCTTACCCAGCGAGAGGCGGCCCTCATTCCCGGCCTGTGGGGACAGGGCGGAAGCCGGACCGAGGCGTCCGTCTATGCCGAATATGGCGGTCGCCGCTATCGCTGGCAGGCCTATGTCGACCGCGCCGATCCGGTGCTGAATCCCGAAACGCGCACCATCGACATATTTCTGCGGGTCCCCAACCCCATGCAGCGCGGCCAACTCGCGGCCCGGCAGACCGACGGCGAAGCGGGCGCGGACAGCGCCGGCGGCACCCAGGGCCCGCCGCTGCTGGTCGGCAGTTTCGTTCAGGTCGAAATCGACGGCCTGGCGCTGACGCAATATGCCGCCATTCCCGTCGCCGCCCTTCGGCCGGGCAACCAGGTCTGGCTGGCCCGCGACGGCAGGTTGCGGATCGTGACAGTACAGGTAATCCAGCGGAGCGACAGCGAGATATTTGTACGCGCCGAGCCACTGGGAGCCGATCCGATGGTCATCATCGGCGATATCGGCGTTGCGACGGACGGTATGCGGGTGCGCACGTCCGACTCCGGCGAGAGCGGCGAGGAAAGCCCCGCCCCTGAAACGGACGCCGCCTCATGAGCGCCGACCCGCCTCCCGGATCCGGCCATTTCGACATCACGAAAGGCGGCGGCGCTGTAGGCTATATGGCGCGCAACGGCGTTGCGGCAAACCTGCTCGCCGTCTTCCTGCTGATTGCTGGGATCCTGGCCTATGGCACCATCGTTCAGGAGGTTTTCCCCGAGAGCAGCCTCGATACGGTTTCGGTCAGCGTCGTTTATCCCGGTGCAACGCCAGAAGAGGTCGAGGAATCGGTTATCCAGAAGATCGAAGAGGCCGTAGAAGGCGTCGAAGGCGTGAAGGAAATCCGATCGAATGCGACCGAAGGGGGCGGCTCGGTGTCGATCGAGCTCGAACTCGGCACCGATATCGATCGTGCGCTCGACGACATCAAAAGCGAAGTCGACCAGATCCAGACCTTCCCGGCCGATGCCGAGGAACCCGATGTCCGGGAACTGACGACACGGCAGAGCGTGATGCAGATCGCGCTCTACGGCGATGTCAGCGAAGATGCGCTGAAACGGCTTGCCTATCAGCTGGAAGACCAGCTCTCCTCTCTCTCCGAAGTATCCTATGTCGAGACCAGCAGCGTGCGCGACTATGAGGTTTCGATAGAAGTACCGCAGGATACGCTGCGTGCCTACGGCCTGTCGCTCACCGATATCAGTCGGGCTGTAGCGGCGGACAGCCTGGATAGCCCGGCCGGTTCCATCGATACCGATTCCGAGGAAGTCCGCATCCGCACAATCGGCCAGAATTACCGCCAGCACGATTTCGAGGAAATCGTGCTGATCAGCCGGCAAGACGGCACCAATATCCGCCTTGGCGACGTCGCAACGGTAGTCGATGCATTTGAAGACAATGATCTGAGCGCCTTTTACAACGGAACGCCAGTCGCCTTTGTCGAGGTTTTCAGGACCAGCGACGAACGCGTGCTCGACATTGCCGAACAGGTAGAACGCTATCTAGCGGACGAGTTCGCGCCAACGCTTCCGGAGAATATCTCCTATGCGATCTGGAACGACGATTCCGAAGTGTTCGAGGACCGGCTCAGCCTGCTCCTGAAAAATGCGGCGATCGGCCTGACCCTGGTCCTTATCGCCCTGACCTTGTTCCTCAACATTCGCCTTGCCATGTGGGTGGCGTTCGGCATCGCCATCACCTTCGTCGGTGCCATGGCCGTGCTCAATACCGTCGGCTCCAGCATCAACATGTTCTCGCTGTTCGGATTCATCCTGGCCCTGGGCCTGGTGGTCGACGATGCAATCGTTGTCGGCGAGAATATCTATGCTGAACGGGAGCGGGGAAGACGGGGCCTGTCCGCCGCGATTATCGGCGCGAGACGCGTCACTGTTCCGGTGATTTTTGCCGTATTGACGACGGTCGCCGCTTTCTCCCCGCTCTTCGCGATCGGCGGCGTTTTCGGCAAGCTGCTTTTCGATATCCCGCTCGTTATCGTTATCGTGCTGGCGCTTTCCCTGATCGAGAGCCTGCTTGTTCTTCCCAACCATCTGAGCCATTTGCCGCCGCCGGGCCATGAAGCACAGTCGCGCCTGGCCCAGTTTTTCGATCGCGTACAGAAAGCCGTCGACGCGCGTTTCCAGCAATTCGTCAACGGACCGCTGGACAAGGCGCTGCGCTTTGCGGTCGATGCACCTGCGATCATCCTTGCCGGGGCGCTGGCCCTGGTCATCATCTTCATGTCGCTCGTTCCTGCCGGCATATTGAAAGTGCAGTTCTTTCCCGATGTCGAAGGCGATATCGTGAGGGCGGTGCTGGAGATGCCAGCCGGCACGCCCGTCGAACGGACGGAAGAGATTGCCCGCTTCCTCGAGGCCCGCGGCCGCGAAACCATGGCCGAAATCGAAGCCGGGCGCCCCGAAGACGCGCCCGATCTCGTTCGCGGCATCTACACAACCATCGGACAAACGACGGCCGGCGGCGGCCCCGACGGCAGCAGGACCACCACCGGCGCCAATCGCGCGGCCGTGCAGTTCAGCCTGCTTCCAGGCGATGAGCGCGATATCTCCGCGGCGACATTCGAAGATGCGTGGCGCGATGCTGTGGGGCCTGTGCCGGAAGCCCGATCGCTGGTCTTCGCCTCCGACCTGTTTTCCGCCGGAGCGCCGGTAAGCGTCGAGCTCTCGCATCCCGATACCGCAACCCTAACCCGGATATCCGAACAGTTGATGCGCGACCTCGCCCGCTTCGAGGGCGTTTTCGACATAGAGACCGATCAGGACGCCGGGTTGCAGGAGATCCAGCTTCGCCTGAAACCGGCAGCGCGCACATTGGGCGTAACGCTGCAGGATGTCGCTGGGCAGGTTCGGGCCGCATTTTTCGGCGACGAATCCGTGCGTGTGCAACGCGGGCGCGAAGATGTACGCGTCTATATCCGTTTGCCCGAGGAAGAGCGCAATTCGATCGTCGATGTAGAAGGGTTTCAGGTGCGCGTTCCGGGAGGTCAGGTGGCGCTGAGCGAAATTGCCGATGTGTCGTTCGGGGAATCGCCGTCCATCATCCGGCGGCAGGATGGCCGGCGCGTTGTTACTGTCAGCGCCAATGTCGACACAACCGTGGTGACAGGTCAGGAGATATCCCGCCAGCTCGAGGAAGAAGTGCTCCCGGCGCTCCAGCGCGATCATCCGCAATTGCTCTTCTCGTTCGGCGGGGAACAGGCCGAACAACAGGATTCCTTCGGTGATCTCGGCACGGCGTTCATGGCCGCAATCCTGATGATCTACATCCTGCTCGCGGTACCGTTCCGATCCTATGTCCAGCCTCTTATCATCATAGCAGCCATCCCTTTCGGCATAATTGGCGCGCTTATGGGGCACCTCATCCTCGGTCTGTCGGTCGGCATTTTGAGCATGTTCGGCATTATCGGTCTGTCGGGCGTGATCGTGAACGGATCGCTGATCCTGATCGACTTTATCAACGAGCGACTGCGCGAAGGCGACGATATCAAAACGGCGATCATCACCAGCGCCAAATCGCGTTTCCGCCCGATCGTATTGACGTCGGTCACAACGTTTCTGGGTGTGGCCCCTATCACCTTTGAAACGAGCCTGCAGGCGCAATTCCTGATACCGATGTCGGCCAGCCTCGGCTTTGGCGTCCTTTTCGGAACGGTGCTTCTGATGCTGCTGATCCCGGCGCTCGCAATGCTCCAGTACCGGGCCAATCAGCGGTTCAAACGATATTTTTCGAAGGATGGCCCGGCCGAAGCTGCCCCGGCCGGTTGATCCGGCTGAGACTCACCCGTTTCATTCGCGGGAGAAACGCCAGACACCCTAGTCGGCGATGCCGTTTTGGGGATCTCCGCTGAGGGCGGCGCTGGGGCGCGCAGCCACGCGCGCGCGCCATGCGTGGAGATTGGTGAGCGCCGCAGGTGCGCTCTGGCCGACCGTGCTGCCGAATTCGACAAAGCAGAACAACAGGATATCCGCGAGCGTGAAACGACCGCCAACCAGATATTCCTTGCCCGCCAGCATCGCATCCGCCTGCTTCAGTCCATCCTGCGCATAGGCCTTGTTGCCATCGGCCGCTTCAGGGCAGCAGAAAAGACGATCCTTGAACATCGGCAAGCCCTCGGCGCTGCGGAAACCGTTCGTCAGCGGCACAACAATATTCTGATCGACAATTCGTATAGTCTGACGGGTCGCGGCGCGTTCTTCCGGCGTGGATCCGACCAGCGGATTTTCGGCATGGATTTCGTCCAGATATTCGCAGATCGCCACGCTTTCCGGAATCTTCGCTCCATCGTCGAGCACGAGCAGCGGCGTGCCGCCATGCGGATTCAGCGCGAGATAGTCTGGCTGGCGATTTTCGCCCGCCCGAATGTCGAGAAACTGGCGGTCGATCTCCAGGCCCTTTTCGGCGATGAACATGGTGGCAACGCGCGGATTTGGTCCGATGGACTGGTAAAGTTTCACCTGTATTTTCTCCTGGAATAGTGCGCTAATGACGGGGTGGATATGGCGGAGGATAGTCGTACCCAGGGGGTGTGAAAACCAAGAAGGGGGTGGGCGTGATCAAGAAAATCTTGCTGGGCATTCTACTGGTTGTTGTAATTGGCGGCGGTATTGCTTGGTTCAACCGGCAGGCGATCATCCTCTATTATGTGACGAATAGCGGGAAGACGGATGTTGCCCCCAATCGCCCGATAGAGTGGGCGAGCGGCCCCGCCGAAGCCGATGCGGCGCCCGCGGAACGCCCGCCCAATATCGTCTTCATCCTGGCCGACGATCTTGGTATCAATGACATTTCCACCTTTGGCGGCGGCATAGCCGGGGGCAGCGTGCCAACGCCGAATATCGACCGGCTGGCGGCCGAAGGCATGATCTTCAGCCAGGCCTATTCGGGTACCGCCACCTGCGCGCCGAGCCGCGCGATGCTGATGACCGGGCGCTATCCCACCCGCACCGGGTTCGAATTTACACCGACGCCGGATGGCATGGGCCGCATCCTCAACATGGTCGCCGATCCGGAGAGCAGCGGCCTGCCGCCCCCCGACTGGGACCGCGCCCGGTCTGAAGCGGCGCCGCCCTATGCCGAACAGGGTTTGCCCGGCTCTGAAATCACGATTGCCGAAGTGCTTGGCGACGCCGGCTATCATACGGTCCATATCGGCAAATGGCATCTTGGCCGGGGCGATGAGTTCGGGCCCAATGCACAGGGGTTCGACGAAAGCCTGCTGATGGCAAGCGGCCTGTTCCTGCCCGAAGACCATCCCGATGTCGTCAATGCGCGGGTCGATTTCGACCCCGTCGATATCTTCCTCTGGGCGCGCATGCAGTTTGCCGCTTCCTTCAACGGCAGCGACTGGTTCGAACCGGGCGGCTACCTTACCGACTACTGGACGGACGAAGCCGTCAACGTCATCCGCGCCAACCGCAACCGCCCCTTCTTCCTCTATCTCGCCCATTGGGGCGTGCACACGCCACTTCAGGCGACCCGCGAGGATTATGAAGCGGTCGGCGATATCGAACCGCACCGCGAACGTGTGTATGCGGCCATGATCCGTGCGCTCGATCGCAGCGTAGGCACGATCATGGACGAGCTGGAAGCCCAGGGGCTGGCGGACAATACGATCATCGTCTTTTCCAGCGACAATGGCGGTGCGGGCTATATCGGCCTGCCGGAAATCAACGCGCCCTATCGCGGCTGGAAAGCCACATTTTTCGAAGGTGGTATTCGCGTGCCCATGTTCCTGCGCTGGCCGGCCCGCATCGCAGCGGGATCGCGCAGCGAAACCCCTGTCGCCCATATCGATGTCATGCCGACGCTGGCTGCCGCCGCCGGGGCCAGCCTGCCGCAGGGTGTTGCAATTGACGGCGTGAACCTGCTGCCCGCAGCTGCCGGGGAAGGCGAGGTGAGCCGGGCCGATGACGCGATCTTCTGGCAGAGCGGCTATTACCGCGTCATCCGTCAGGGCGACTGGAAATTGCAGATCAGCGAGCGTCCGGACCGGGCATGGCTCTACAATCTGGCGGAAGACCCGACCGAGCAGACCAACCTGGCCGAACGGATGCCGCGGCGCGTTGCCGCGATGCGGGCCCTGCTCGACGCACACCGCGCCGGCGGCCGCGAACCGCTCTACCCCTATACGATCGAAGGCCCCGTCGCCGTCGACCGATCGCTTGCCGAGCGCGTCGAAGAGGGTGACGAGGTGATATTCTGGCCGATCTGAGCGAGGACGAGCTACCCCCAAAGGCTTAGGGCTAGTCCCCCAAGCTCGCCGCAAGCCTTTCAAAAGCCTCGGCAAATTCTTCCTTGAACTGCTGGACAACCTGGCCTGAAGATAGCGGCTGGTTCATCAGGCCAACCCCCTGGCCGACCCAATAGGTGGCCAGGTCCTTTGCGCCCTGATGGCCGCTCTGGCTGAGCTTGTCGATCTGGCGCAATGCCGGCTCGCTGACCATCGACTGGAGCGGCATGGGCAGCGGTTCCGGCGCGCCTTCGCTTTCCCAGGCATCGGTCCAGGGAGAGCGGAGCTGGCGGGAGGGCTTGCCCGTGCGGGAACGGGACCGGACGGTATCGCGCGAGCTGGCGGCCAGCATCTTTTCTTTCACGACCGGATTCGTCTCCGCTTCCGCGGTGGTCAGCCAGACGGACCCGCACCATGCCCCAGCGGCGCCCATCGCCATGGCGGCCGCCATCTGCTCTCCCGTCGTGATGCCCCCTGCGGCGAGGATCGGCGTGTCGGCGCCTATCTCTTTCACTGCGCGGGCCACTTCGGGGATCAGCACCATGGTCGAAACATCGCCGCAATGGCCGCCGGCCTCGCCGCCGGCCACAACCAGAATGTCGACACCGGCATTGACCTGCGCAACGGCATGCTCTTTCGCACCGACCAGAGCGGCGACCGGCACGCCGTGCTGCTTGCCCAGATCGAGCATCACCTGCGGCGGCACGCCGAGCGCGTTGGCAATCAGCTTGATCGGATATTCGAAGGCCACCTCCAGACTGCTCGCGGCGCCTTCGGCGCGCAGGTTTTTAGCAAAATTGCCGGATATACCCCGCGTCCTGTCCAACTCATCTGTTGCAATGTCATGATCGGCCAATATGCCCGAGGCGAATTCCTTATGTTCCTGCGGGATGGAATCGATGAGCCTGCCGGTATCGAGTTTCTCCCCCTTCCCGGCGAACTTGTTGGGAACGATCAGGTCCACGCCATAGGGCTTCCCATCGGCATGGGCGTCGATCCAGTCGAGTTCCTCGCGCAGCCGCTCCGGCGACAGATTGACGGCGCCGAACACGCCCATGCCCCCGGCTTTCGAAACCGCAGCAACGACATCCCGGCAATGCGAAAAGGCAAGCAGGGGAAACTCGATACCCAGCATAGAACAGATTGGCGAATTCATCATGCAGATATCTCCCGTTTCAGCTACCATATCCGAGCGCGAGCACCGCGCAAGCGATCCTTGGATTCTCTCCAAAAGAGCCGTTGAAACCGCGCCGGACTCGGCTAGGAAGTTCCGATGAGCAAGAAAGTTGATATCGCGATAGTCGGTGCCGGGCATGGCGGGGCGCAAGCCGCAATCATGCTGCGGCAACAGAAATTCGAAGGATCGGTCGCCTTGATCGGCGACGAACCCGAATATCCCTACGAGCGCCCACCGCTTTCGAAAGATTATTTTGCCGGGGAGAAGCCGTTCGATCGGATCATGATCCGGCCGGAGAAATTCTGGGAAGAGCGCGATATCGGGATGATGCTCGGCCGGCGGGTGGTGAAGGTGGACGCCGAGGCGCATCAGCTCACCTTCGAAGACGGCGATACACTGGTTTACGGAACTTTGATCTGGGCAACCGGCGGCGCGCCGCGGCATTTGCCCTGTCCCGGCAATGATCTGGCCGGCGTTCACGCCGTTCGGACGCGCGCCGATGTCGACGCGATGATGGCCAAGCTCGGCACGATCGAACGCGTCGCGATTGTTGGCGGCGGATATATCGGCCTAGAAGCTGCCGCAGTCCTCACCAAACTGGGCAAGAAAGTGGTTCTGCTCGAAGCGCTGGACAGGGTGCTGGCGCGTGTCGCGGGCGAGGAACTCTCTCATTTCTACGAGGCCGAGCATCGCGCCCATGGCGTTGACCTGCGAACCGGGGTCAGCGTGACGCGCATTACGGGCGAAGATGGCCGGGCGACGGGCGTGGAACTGGCGGATGGCGAGATTATCGCGGCCGATATGGTGATCGTCGGGATCGGCATCGTCGCGGCGGTCGAGCCGCTGCTCGAAGCGGGCGCAGAAGGCGGCAATGGTGTGCTGGTCGACGAATATTGCCGCACGACGCTGCTCGATATCTACGCGATCGGCGATTGCGCGGCCCATGCCAACAGCTATGCCGATGGGGCGACGATCAGACTGGAATCGGTCCAGAATGCCAATGACCAGGCGACGACGGCAACAAAGGCGATACTGGGCAATCCCGCACCCTATGACGCCATTCCCTGGTTCTGGTCGAACCAGTATGATCTCAAGCTTCAGACGGTCGGGCTTTCGACCGGATATGACGCGACGGTGATCCGCGGAAACCCTGCCGACCGCAGTTTCTCGATCGCTTATCTCAAACAGGGACGGGTTATCGCCCTCGACTGCGTCAACGCGACCAAGGATTATGTTCAGGGGCGCAAACTCATCATCAGCCGGATCAGTCCGGATTTGGCAAACCTCGCCGACACTGCGGTTCCGCTCAAGGAACTGCTCGCCTGACCGGCGCAATATCAAAGGGAGCATGAAGTTGAGCACAACCAAGACCGGCCCGCTGGCCGGATGCAGGATCGTCGAATTTGACGCGATCGGGCCGGTCCCGCTTGCCGGCATGATTCTTTCCGATCTCGGCGCAGACATTGTGCGGATCGGCCGCCCGGGCAAGGCGGGTGTCGATGCTCCGGGCGACAAGATATTGCTGCGCGGGCGGAACAGGATAGCGCTCGACCTCAAGGATCCGGAACAGCGCGATCAGGCGATGGCGCTGGTGAGCAAGGCCGACGCCCTGCTCGAAGGCACACGGCCCGGCGTGATGGAACGGCTGGGGCTCGGCCCCGAGGACTGCCTGGCCCGCAACCCGAAGCTTGCCTATGGCCGGATGACCGGCTGGGGCCAGGAAGGCCCGTTATCGCAAAGCGCCGGCCATGACCTCGACTATATCGCCATCACCGGCGCGCTCGGCGCAATGGGCCGCAAGGGCGAACCGCCCTCCCCGCCCCTCAACCTGGTTGGCGATTATGGCGGCGGCACGATGTTCCTTGCGCTGGGCATTGTCGCGGCGATCCTTTCGGCACGGACGACCGGCAAGGGTCAGGTGGTCGACGCCGCGATGACCGACGGCGCGGCCGTGCTCATGAGCATGTTCTACGCGTTCCACGATGCCGGAATGTGGAAGGCCGAACGCGAAGCCAATCTGCTGGACGGCGGGACGCCTTTCTATCGCTGCTACGAAACGGCGGATGGCGGCTATATGGCCGTCGGCGCACTTGAGCCGCAATTTTATGCAGTTCTGCTTGAGAAACTGGAGATCGACGCGGCGGATTTCCCGCAATATGACCGCGCGCGCTGGGGCGATATGGTCACGGCATTCGAAACCAAATTCGCATCGCGAACGCGCGATGAATGGGCCGCGCATTTCGAGGGCAGCGACGCCTGTGTGGCGCCGGTTCTCTCCATCGCCGAAGCGCCCGCACATCCGCACAATGTGGCGCGCCAGACCTTCGCCGAACGGGACGGCACGATGCAGCCCATGCCCGCCCCGCGTTTTTCGGGAACGCCGGCGACTATCGACGACGGCAGCGACCTCGGTATCGAGGAAGCGCTGGCGCTTTGGGAGTGACCCCGGCCTAGCTTTCGCGTTTGAATGTCAGCCCGGCATTGGCCTGCAGCCGTTCGATCAGCGGCGCAGCCATAACCGCCCCCGGCGTCAATATGCCGCCGGGAGCATCCGGCACATCGCGCACCAGGCAGATCGCGCTTTCGGCAATCATCTTTGAGGTCGAACCATAGCCGGGGTCCTTGTCGCCCGTGACGCCCACCATGATGCGGGCGCCATCGTCGCCCTCGGCAACGAACAATATGTCGTAATAGCCGGCTTCGCGTTCTTCCTTGCTCGGGCCTTCGCCGGGTTTGGGGCCGCCTTCGCCGCCAAGGGAGGTGTCCCCGGCCACGGCATTGGCCGCTGCTTCGCCGCCATCGCCGCGGCCGGTCAAAACCATTTCGTCATAAACGAAATCCTCGCCATAGGGGTGGCCGAGCAGGAAATTCGTTCGATGGACATTACGCGTGTTGATCGCCGCCATGATGAAGGGAGCCACCCAGCTGTCGAGATCGGCTTCGAAATCCACCGCATTGCCGGCCGGCTGCTCAACCCCGGCAAAACCCGGCGCGAGCGAATAGGGGTCCATCAGAAGCTTGATGATCTCCGGATCCTTCGCGGCAGCCGCCATCGTCGCCTTGAGGCTGGCCGCCGTGCCGCCCGAAAAGGTTCCCTGCATGGCCCGCACTCGGCCCTTGATCCGGTTCGAGGGCGCGCCGAACGTCTCCTCGGCGGCCTGCTGGGCAAACCATACGCCCAGATCGAAGGGTATGGAGTCGAAACCGCAGGAAAAAACGATCCGTGCACCGCTCGCCTTCGCCTGATCGCCGTAACGATCGATCATCTGCCGCATCCAGGCGGGTTCTCCGCACAGATCGACATAATCGGTTCCCGCATCCGCGCAGGCCGCGAGCAGGGATTCACCGTAAAGCTGGTACGGGCCTACCGTCGTGGCGACGCATTTGGTGCGCGCGACCATCGCCGCCACCGAATCCGCATCGTCCGCATCGGCAACCACCAGCGGCGTATCGGCCGGCGCGCCGATTTCGTCGCGAACGGCCGCAAGCTTCCCGGCGCTGCGCCCGGCCATCGCCCAGCGCAGGTCTCCGCTGTAATTCCTGGCCAGATATTCGGCGACGAGACGCCCGGTATAGCCCGTGGCTCCATAGACGATGACATCGAATTCGCGGGTATCGGTCATGAGAAATCTCCCAGGTCAGTTGGTCGCGGGCAAGCCGCAAAGAGGTAGTTGCGTCGGCGTCCTTCTTACAGGCTGCACGGACGAAAAAGGGCGCCGCGTCGAACGCAGCGCCCCAATTCTGTCCGGTCTTTCGCTCTAGAAATTGAAGCCGGCGGCGATGCCGTAGCGACGAGGTTCCAGAGTGAAGATATTCGTGAACAGGCCCGAGGACGGGTCGGTCACATATTGGCCGGTGGTCGCATTGTTATCGAAGATGTTCTGTACGAACGCCCGGATATACCAGCGATCATCGGGACCGTTCAGCCGGACCTGCGCATTGGCGATGCCATAGGGCGCGATCCGGTCGATCGGGCTGTTGAAGACCCGCGAATACTGACCGCCGGTAAAGGCATAGTCACCGCGAAGCACCAGGTTCATCCCGTTGTTGAAGTCGTGCGTGTACTGACCGCCGACCGACCATTTCCAGTTCGGGGCCTGCGGCAGATTGTTGCCCGTGACGTCAACCTCTGCGCCTTCCGCGACGGAGAATGCGCCAAAGCTGTTGAGCAACGGTTGCAGGGCGGCCAGCGCCGGATTGAACAGGCCGATATTACCGGCAGCCGCGGCCGAAAGGGCCGAGCAGAAGGCATAGGCGCCGGTCGTGCTTGTACCGGGAACCGGCACCGGGCCCGGAAGCCCCAGCGCGCCGTTAATCGTGCCGACAAACGCATTTGCTCCTACCGCATTGCCAGCAGTCTGCGGGATAACCGCACAGTTCGACGCGTTGTCCAGGCTCTTGATGATAACCGTATCGCTACGGCCACCCGAAGGATCGCGCGTATCGATGACACTCAGGCTGCTGATGCTCGTTTCGAGAACACTGGCCGAGAAGTTGAACAGCCAGGCAGGATCAGGCGAAACGATCGCCTCCAGCTCAAGCCCGTAAACTTCCGCATCGGTGTTGGTGTTGATCGATGTCCGGGCCAGAATCCGGCTCAGCTGCAATCCTCCATAATCATAGTAGAAGAGCGAGGCATTGAGCTGCACGGCGCCGCCGGCGAGCGTGTTCTTCGATCCGATTTCGAATGCGTTGATGATCTCGGGCTCGAACGTGTTCGGTACGCTCGGGAACTGGGTCGGATCCACAGGCGGGTTCAGACCGCCCGATTTGTAACCGCGCGACCAGGACGCATAGAGAAGATTGTCGGGCGACCATTGCCAATCGAGCACGATACGACCGGTAACCT
>JBPOET010000170.1:0-4814 GCA_051251675.1 Parasphingopyxis sp.
AACCGGAAGACCGCAGAACCGGAATGAACGCGGCGCGCAAGCGAAGCGGGAAGGATGGGAAAGCGAAGTGTTTGGAAGAATTTTCGGCACCGTCATCGTGCAAGCGAAGACAAAGCGGTTCATTCGGAGAAACACTGAAAGGCAGGAAAGATATTTTCGGATATCGGAACTGTCTCCGTGCCAGAGCGCGGAAAGGATGGTCTTCGGAACATCCGACCCCGGCGCCCGGCGCAGTGGGGGCTGATCTTCGGACCAGCCCCCATTTTCATTTCCGCTCCCGAGATCCCCGAAAGCCCGTGCCGATCGGCGCGCCTGTTACCGTCTCCGCACAGGCCCGGGCGGCCCGCTAGCGTTCGAGCTGGCCGCGCACCGCGCCCGCCGGATGCGGTGCATTATGGACATTGACGTAGAAGCCGCCCGGATTGTCCCGCAATTCGCGGCGCAGGGAGGAGGATATCTCGACACAGCCGTCGCTGCCGCCATCCGCGGCCGGCGTTTCCAGCGTGATGACCGGCGGCCCCGCCTCGCCCGCCGCGCCGCGATGGACATGGGCGGCCGTGGCCGGATCGATATCGTCGATGGAAAGCGCATAGCAGAGCTGTTCGCCTTCGCTGTCCCAGTCCAGCGTGGCGATGCCCGCCCCGTCCGGATCGCCCGGCCCCGGCACTTCGGCCGCGCCCGTCAGATCGGCGGAATAGGATTCCTGCGCCAGAGCCGGCGCGCTGAGCCCGGCCGCGGCGATTGCGCCCAGCAGGATCGATGGCGTGATTTTCATGACACTCTCCCAGACTATAAGGGCGACCGCCCCGCGCCGCCGCCCGGATATGAGGCCGCGAGTATAGCGCCGCGCGCGGAGTCGGGGAAAGCGAAATCGTGGGAGAGGGAGATATTTATCCCATAGAGACAGGTAGCACTGCATTTCCCAAAAACCGTTAGTCCTGAGCCTGTCGAAGGACGCTTCTGCGCCGATAGACGTCGTTGACCTTCGGTCGCCTGCGGCCCGACAGGCTCAGGACTAACGGAATAGCTGGCTACGTGTTCCAAAGGGATAGTCACCAGGAGGGATTTGGCGGTGTTCAGGGGGTTTTCGTCGGAGAATCTCTGTGTCGGACCCGACCTGGCGGCCGAGCGCCGCACCGGGGAGTCTTTTTGTCAGACTCGCCCTGGCGGTCGAGCGCCGCACCAGCCCTCTCCCCCTCCCGACCACCCATTCAGGATACACTCTTGGGAGGTCGGGAGGGGGTGCGGGCGGAGATGACACAGGCTCCGGCGGCGCGAAGCGTCGTTGGATGTCATCGGAGGGCGGTGCCGCGCCTGAGGCGAAGCCGAAGGTCTGACAAAAAAAGAGCGGCGGAACCGAAGCTCCGCCGCCCTTTCTAACGGGTATCGAGAGAAGCCTAGGCTTCTTCGAGGTTCGTTGCGGCCATCTTGCCGTTACGGCTCTCTTCGAGCTCATAGGACACGCGCTGGTTTTCCTTCAGCGTGGACATGCCGGCAGCCTGAACAGCGGTCATGTGAACGAAAGCGTCTCCGCCGCCATCTTCAGGCTCGATGAAACCATAGCCTTTTTGCTCGTTGAAAAACTTTACTTTGCCAATAGGCATAATCTTATTCCCTTATTTGGGGCCCGTTACCGGGTATGTGAGCCGAACCCGAAAACCGGGCACGGCCTGCTTCTGAATGCTGAGGTATTGAGGGAAAAGAGGGCGCTGGACGCCTTAGTCCGTCGCCACGTGCGACATCGGCAGTGGCACCCATATAGGCGCGCTTGTGGATAAGTGCAATCGAAACCACTGCGCACCCGAGTTCTGTTGTCAGACTCGACCTTGCGGTCGAGCGCCGCACCAGCCCGCTCCCCCACCCGACCTCCCACTAGGGTATACTGCATGGGAGGTCGGGTGGGGGAGCGGGCCGGTGCGGCGAACTTCCGACAGGAAGTTTTTGACGGACCAAACCCATCAAGTTGACACTCGTTGACACAGGTCAGGGGTCATCCTCCCCTCCCGCGCCATCGCCTTCTGGCTCTCTTTCGGGCGCGGCCTCCCCATCATCGTCAGCGTCATCGCCAGCACGCTCCCCAGCACCCTCCTGCTCCGCCTCCGCACCGAACATCGTATCGACCAGCCCGCTGCGGTCGGCGCGCAGCCATTGTTCGTCGCTCCAGTCATCCGCCTTTGCCGGATCGAGATCGGCGGTGTCGACCTTGTCCGGCGGCGTCGCCATGATGCGTTTATAGGCGATCAGCGCGTCCGCCGCTTCCGCGTCGCTGGCATAGCCGCACGGACCGTCCGCCTGATCCTCATCCGCCGCATCGGACCCCGCGCCATCCTCCGCGCTGAACAGCCCGCGAAATTCATTGTCCGGTTCCGCCGCCTCCCCCTCTTTCCAGTCCCAATTCGCACTCGCATCGATATCGGCGAGCAGGGCGTCCCGGTCGGGCGTCTCCGCCTCCGCGCAGCCCGCCCCATCCTTGTCCATCGGCGGATCAAGGCAATCGAGCAGCGCCTCGAAATGCCGTTCGGATTGCTGCACGGGCCGGGCAGAAAGCCGGTCATCGTCGCAGCGCCGGTCCGCCCGGGCGAGCATATGGCGCAGCATCGCGCCATCAGGCTTGATCCGCTCGGCAAGCTGGCCATCGATCACCACCTCCTCGGTCACGCCGACCGTCGCCCGTTCCAGGCACAGATCGACCAGCGCATCCCGGTGCCGCAGCATCGCCCCCTGCCACGCCCGCTCAAAGGCCGCATCGCGCGCCCTGAGCGCGTAAACCGACTGGCGCGACAGATCCATCTCCCGGCACACGCCCATCACATTGCCGGTATCGGCAAGGCGGGAGAGGAAATAGCGCATCCGGGGCGGCGTCCAGTGCTGGTACGCAGCGGCCGTGCGGGCGGGGAGGGAGACACCAGCGCCGTCCTCATACACCCCGTCATTCGCGCCTGCGCGGGAATGACAAGGAAGAGACGTAGAGTAAGCCACACGCACGGTGGTTTCGGGATGGTACGAGTTTTCTGAATGGGTCATCTAACAGGATAAGCCAGATGATCTCCTATTTTTCAAGGAAATAGGATTTTTGCGACAATTGGGCCGGTTTGAATTTTCGGCCGCGAGTTTCTATCGCAGGGCGAAGAAAATGGGGAGCAATCATGTCCGGGATCATCCATCGCATCATTCTGATTTCAATTTTTCTGGCCACAGCGCTGCCGGGCGTATCGGAAGCTAGGGTAAGGCCTGCGCCGCCCGACAGCTTTGACGCGAGTTCTGAAAACGGGCTTGTCGTCCTATTTACGCGTGTCGCGCCCGGTCCGCGGGTTCCCGAACCCAAGGTGGGCTTCATGCCTTACGATCCGGAGACCGGCGAAGTCGAACTGCTAAGCGGCCCTGTGCCGGGCCACCGATTTCTCGTTGGCCGCGGCGCTGGCTTTTTATCCAATGCCGGTCGACAGGAATGGCAGGGCTGGGTCGTCGAGGTTGAGCCGGGTAACTATTTGATCATGCAAGCCCATAATCCCAACAGTGGCGGCATTACGACGATCTACAATCGCCCCTTGTCATTCGAAGTGCGCGCCGGGGAGGCGATTTATCTCGGGGACTACAGTTTTTTCATGGGAGACTATGAGCCCCCCCACGCTGCCGAAGTCGCAGGGGATTTCCTTACCGCCTTCTTCACCCTCGGCTTGGTCATGCCGCGCCGCCATGATTATTCCGCCATCATTACCTGGGACGAGGAACGCGCCCGGAATTTCCTCGCCGAGGTAACGGAAACCGAAGTGACGCCGGTTCGAGCTGAAATCCGATGCGATCAACCGATTGAGAATCAAGATGTCTGCCTTATGGCGCGGACCGAGGATGAAGACGAAGAAGACGAATAGACGCTATTGGCGCACTAAATTTCGGGTTGGAAGTTAAAGCGGATCGCGCGGTGGTTTCGGGATGGCGCGCGTTTTCCGAGTGGGTCATCGAACAAGATGAGTCAGATGAACTCCTACATTTCAAGGGGCACATTATACCGCTGGCTGCATTCTAACGAACCTATCTGAGCTCGCGATGCCGTCGGACTTCATATTATCCTTTTTCGATCGAGCGACGTTCAGATCGTGCCGGACATCGAGAATATGAGTTTGAGATCAATGACGTCTATTACGCCCAATCGTTGTCAGGTTGAAAAAAGTAAATAGCGTTTCCTTGATTATCAGTTTCTTGTGTAAAGCTCACTCCATGAAAATAGGTAGGATTAAAGCGAGATCGCGCGTCGTTCCAACGAAGCTTAAAGAAATTTTCCCATGTTGCCGCTTCACCTCGCAAACCGAAGCGGCTGTGTGAATTAAAATGCCTCCCTACAGGTGATGATGGTCTCCAAAGATTCTCCAGCAAGCTGTATGTTATTAAGCCGGAAGTGTTGTTTTTAAGAATACCAGTCATGTTATAATCGAAATCTTCTGAGTTGCGCAGATATTCTGACCCTCCATTGCAGCACCCTGGTAGATCACCATAGTGTAGAAGCTCGTTTTCAGCGATTCCGACCCTTATTCCCGAGATATTGAGTTCACCTTTTATTCTTTTCATACCGTTGATCCGAGAAGCCAAACTCAGAGAAAATTCCCGCCCATCAGTGGAAATGCCCTGTTTCTCGAAAATCGCTCTGATGTCTCCTCCATATAAATCGTTCAAAGCCCGAAACTGCAAAGATTTTCTATCCTGCGGAACCTTGAGATACTCGAGCGAAACCGCACGCGCGCCAGCATTTCTAGCGTCCAATCCAAGAGCAATTGCTTCGTCATCAGCATCGGGAAAAATGGGCTGTATCCTAAGGC
>JBPOET010000171.1:0-4804 GCA_051251675.1 Parasphingopyxis sp.
CCTCGGATATGCGCTGCTCGAACGACGACAGGATCTGGACTATGCGCAAGAACTGATCACCCGCGCCAGTCAGCTCAATCCCAACAGTGCGTCGATCACCGATTCTCTCGGCTGGGTTCATTTTGTACAGGGTGATCTGGATCTTGCTATTCCGATGCTGGAACGGGCGTCGATCGGTCAGCCCGCGGAACCGACGATCAACGAACATCTTGGCGACGCCTATTGGGCGGCCGGGCGACGGCGCGAAGCCCGACATGCGTGGCATGCAGCACTGGTTTCCGCGGAAGATGAGGTTGCCGCGCGCATCCGAGCGAAGCTCGATTTCGGTTTGACCGCCGAGACCGCATCACCCTGATGACGGGCGGACCCGGGGCATTGCGCGAAACCGCGTTCGCTAAGATCAATCTCGCGCTCCATGTCCGAGAACGCCTGCCCGATGGCTATCACCGGATCGAAACGCTCTTCGCCTTCTGCAACGACGGCGACGCGTTGGAAGCTGCGCCCGCAGAGGATATCAGCCTCACTATAGATGGGGCCTTTGCGGACGGACTGTCGGTCGGCGAGGACAATCTCGTCATTCAGGCGGCCAGACAATTGCAGGCCGCCAGTTCACCGGGGGCCGGCGCGGCGATGCGGTTGACGAAGACCCTCCCTGTCGCGTCGGGGATTGGTGGCGGATCGGCAGATGCCGCTGCCGCGCTGCGCCTGCTCGTCCGGCTCTGGGAAATCCCTCGCAACAACCCGGCGATCGGAGAGATTGCGTCGCGCCTCGGCGCAGATGTTCCGGCTTGTTTGCTTTCCGAAATATGCCGAGGAGACGGGAGGGGCGACCGATTGGCCCCGCTATCGTCTGACAATCTACAAGGGTGCCCGATCTTGCTCGTGAATCCGGGCTTTGCCGTTTCTACCGGCTCCGTTTTCGCGGGCTGGGACGGGCTCGACCGAGGAAGTTTGGCACTTTCCGAACCGCTGCGCTGCGATCCTGCATGGCGCAACGACCTGATGGACCCCGCGAAAAGCCTTGTGCCAGCGATAGGCGATGTTCTGGCCGCGCTGGAAGCGTGCCCAGGCGCGGTTTTCACCCGCATGTCGGGATCCGGCGCGACCTGTTTCGCCGTGTTCGATACCGCCGAAAAGCGCGACGCAGCGGCTGCGGCCCTGAACGCGGAACAGGCTGGCTGGTGGACGATGCGTTCGCTGCTCAGATGAAGGTTTTTGTCCGTTAACCCTGTTTTTCAGCCCTTTAGTAAGAATTTTGCCTATTATTGGGGCGCGAACGGGCCATGCCTTCGCGGCATCGTCCGCGAATGATCTACACTCCCTCCAGAGTCGTACGTCATTGAAACGGGCAGCGGCGCTTCGGTGCAGCTGCCCGTTTCGTTTCAGGCGCTTGCTGCTGCAACGCGTTCTGCGACCAAACCGAGCGGCATCGCCCCCTGGTTAAGCACCAGCGCGTTGAAATTGCGGACATCGAAGGCAGAGCCCTGAGCGGAACGCATCTGTTCTCGCAAGGCGATCAGACGCAATTGGCCCAATTTGTATCCCAGAGCCTGGCCCGGCCAAGCCATATAACGCTCGATTTCTGCGGTCACGCGGCTTTCGGCGATCCCGGTGGCGCCTTGCATGAAGGCGATCGCCTGTTCCCTGGGCCAGCGTTTATGGTGCAGGCCGGTATCGACGACGAGCCGAACAGCGCGGAACAGTTCGTCCTGTAGCCGCCCAAGGTCGCCAAAGGGGTCTTCCTCGTAAAAGCCGAGCTCCGCAGCGATCCGCTCGGAATAAAGCGCCCAGCCTTCCTGATAGGCGTTGAAGCTGGCAATCCGGATGATCAGCGGTGCCGCACCCAAACCACTGGCGATGGCTGTTTGGGTGTGATGGCCGGGCACGCCTTCGTGATAGCTGAGCGTCGGCAACCGAAAACGGGGCACGGCGCGCATGTCGCGCAGATTGATCCAATAGGTTCCGGGCCGTGTGCCGTCGAGCGAAGGAGCGTCGTAATAGCCTCCCGGCGCGCCATCTTCCGTGGCTATCGGAACCCGGCGAACGACAAGCTGCTGTTGCGGGATGATATCGGCGGGCAGCATGTCGCCATAATGAACTTCCGCCGTGCGCACGGTCCGGCGAACATAGTCGAGCAGCTCCTCCCGGCCTGTATCGCTGTCTGCAAACAGGAAGCGCTCATCGCCGGCAAGCCTGAGCATCCTTTCGCCAACGCTTCCTCCGGTCTCTCCCTGGGCGACCAGAAGCTGTTCCATCTCGGCCGTAATTCGGCGTACTTCGTCCAGCCCGATATCGTGGATTTCGTCAGGCGTTTGCTCGGTGTCTCCCAGTGCGCGGACATTGGCGGCATAGAGTTCTTCGCCATCGGGCTGTGCCCAGATACCGGACATCTGCTGACCTCGCGGCAACATGTCCGCGATCTGTGCACGGAGCTGTGCGTAGGCCGGCCGCGCCCGGGTTTCGAGCGCCGATATGGCACGCTGCATTGCCGTGTCCCGCATGCTCTGATCGATGACTGCATCCGCCATGCGGGTGCGGAGCGCTTCGATCAGCGGATGGGATTCCGCCGGCCCTTGGAGAAACGCGTCAAGCACTGGCAGCGTTTTTGCAAGCAGCGCCTGAGGCGGGCGGCATCCCGCCGCCTCGTCGCTGCGAACCTTCTCCGAAATACCGGCAAAAGCGGTATCGAACGTTTCGAGTTTTTCCAGCCATGCGTCGATGGCGGCCGGCGTCCGCAGCGATTGCTGCGTCGTCATCACGGCCTGGGAATCGATATGCGGCCCGCTGATCTGGGAGACCAGATAGGGCAGGTGATTGACATAGCTGAACGGGTTGATGTGCCCATAGGGTATCGAGGCGGAGCGCGTTGCATTGGCGAGAACGGCCTCGGAAACCCGCGCATGCAGGGCTTCGCGGCTGTTCGCGGGGCAATCGAGCGAGGCGATGCGCGCGCGGCTGGAGGCGGTGCCATCGCGCAATGCGCCTTCGCCAGCCGTTGAATAATCGTTCAGCCGACGCGCGAGCGCGCCGCCATCCAGCGACGCGTCGGCACCGCTATAGGTGGCCACTTCGGGCAGCAGCGCCAGCAGGTGGTTCGCTTCGCGGGCCAGGGCCGGTCCCGCATTGCAGCTTCGCGCAGTTGGCCCGGCGAGCGATGCGCAGCCGCTTGGTCCCAGCATCGTTCCCGCGGCAAGTCCTGCGATCATTTCCCGGCGTGTCAGTTCAAAACCCATTTACGACCTCCTGATTGTCTTTGGTGGTGACATAGCGAACGCAGGACGGCAACTAGGCGCGATGCAGGATGTTTACCGTGAAATTGCCGGCGACAGCGCCTCCGGCCTGATGTTGATTGCCGATCATGCGTCGAACCGCGTTCCGGAGGATATCGATCTGGGCGTGCACCCCTCCATCCTCGACAAGCATGTCGCCGTGGATATCGGTATCGACCGGCTTTCGGAATTGGTGGCGGAAGCGCTGGGCTGTCCGGCGATCATTGCCAATATCTCCCGCCTCGTTGTCGATCTGCACCGGGAGCATGACAATCCGGCGGCAACACCTGTTCATAGCGACGGGTATCACGTGCCAGCCAACGCCGCGCTTGATGAGGGGAGCCGTGCGGCCCGTATCGATCGATTCTGGCATCCCTATCATGGCCGGGCATCCACGATGATCGATGTGTTCGCCCCGCAGATGCTGTTCACCCTTCACAGTTTTACGCCCCGGCTCGAGACTCGCAGCGACGAAGCACGCCCATGGCATGCAGGCATTCTGTACAATCAGGATGATCGCGCGCCGCGCATCGCGCTTCCCAAGCTTGAGAGGCTGGGCCTCCATGTCGGAGACAATGAACCTTATTCGGGGCGGGAGCTGAACGCGACCATGAACCTGCACGCCGAGGCGCGAGGCCTGCCTTATCTGGCGATAGAGGTGCGGAATGACTTGATCGCGGACGAAGAAGGCGCAAGGAAATGGGCCGAATGGCTTGTTCCGGTGATCGCTGAAACCCGGGATGCGCTGAGTTAGAGAGTTTTTTGAGGAATTTTGATGTCCAATCGTTTCGATAAATCGCAATTGCCGAGCCGTCATGTGTCTCTCGGCCCCTCCCGCGCACCGCATCGCAGCTATTATTATGCGATGGGCATGAGCGAGGAGGAAATCGGGCGCCCATTCGTTGCCGTTGCCAGTGCGGGCAATGATAGCGCTCCGTGCAACACGCGGCTCGACCATCAGGCAAATATCTGCCGCGAGGGCGTTATCGAAGGCGGCGGGCTGCCGCGCCGCTTCAATACGATCACGGTGACCGACGGCATCGCCATGGGCCATCAGGGGATGAAAAGCTCGCTCGTCAGCCGGGAAGTGATTGCGGATTCAGTGGAGCTGTCGGTTCGGGGGCATTGCTATGACGCGCTGGTGGGCTTTGCCGGGTGCGACAAATCGCTCCCCGGCATGATGATGGCGATGCTGCGGCTCAACGTACCGTCGATCTTCGTCTATGGCGGATCTATCCTGCCAGGGAGGTTCCACGACCGGGACGTGACCGTTGTCGACGTGTTCGAGAAGGTGGGCCAATATGAGGCCGATACCTGTCCGTTGCAGGAACTGATCGAGTTGGAAAAGGTGGCCTGCCCCGGTCATGGCGCATGCGGCGGCCAGTTTACCGCAAACACCATGGCCTGTGTCGGCGAAGCCATCGGCCTGTCGCTCCCCAATAGCAATATGGTTCCCGCGCCCTATCAATCGAATGACGATATCGCGCGCGCCGCCGGCGAACAGGTAATGGAATTGCTCGCGCGCAATATCCGGC
>JBPOET010000172.1:0-4787 GCA_051251675.1 Parasphingopyxis sp.
GCCCTATGGTGACAATCGCCTTGCCGCCATCGGTCAGCCAGTTTCCGGTGATGCCCGATTGGGCGGCGGCGGGGGTTGATTGGAATGCCAGAACAGCAAGACAGATCACGGCCTTGCGCCAACAGAACTCCATCCAACCCTCCATATATCGCTTCGCCCGGAATCGCGCCTAGCGCGATTTCCTCTGCTGCACTAGACCCGGACATCTGCATTGCCGCTGAACGGAGTAGGGCTGGATGAGCGAAAAACAATGGGTGATCGGCGTTGTCGGCGGGTCAGGCCTCTATGCGATCGACGCGCTGGAAAACGCCCAGTCGATTCGCGTCGAAAGCCCCTGGGGCGAGGCATCGGACGAGCTGGTGATCGGCGAGATTGCCGGCAAGCGGTTCGTGTTCCTGCCGCGCCACGGCAGGGGGCACCGGATATCGCCGAGCGATCTCAACTTTCGCGCCAATATCGATGTGCTGAAGCGCGCGGGCTGCACCGACTTGATCTCGCTCTCGGCCGTGGGGTCGCTGCGCGAGGATCTGCAGCCGGGCAAGTTCGTGATCGTCGGCCAGTTTATCGACCGAACCTTCGCGCGCGAAAAGAGTTTTTTCGGGGCGGGGCTCGTTGCCCATGTATCGATGGCCGATCCGGTGTGCGGCAGGCTTTCCGATATGGCCGAAGCAGCGGCGAAGGCTGCCGGCGCGGACGTCCATCGCGGGGCGACCTATCTGGCGATGGAAGGGCCGCAATTCTCCTCGCGCGCCGAGAGCGAACTCTATCGGCAATGGGGCTGCGACCTGATCGGGATGACGGCGATGCCCGAAGCCAAGCTCGCGCGGGAGGCGGAGCTGCCCTATGCGCTTGTCGCGATGGTCACCGACTATGATTGCTGGCGCGAGAACACCGACAATGTCGAGGTTCACGACATCCTCGAAACGCTGCGCGCCAATGCCGATCTGGCGGCGCAAACGATCGTCGAATTTGCCAAGGTGTTACCCGACAAGCGCTCCGCCAGCCCGCTCGATACGGTGCTCGATCATGCCATCATCACCGCGCCCGATGCGCGTGATCCGGCGATGCTGACGAAGCTGGATGCGGTTGCGGGGCGGGTGTTCGCGGCGCAAAACTGACAGACGTGCTTCGACAAGCTCAGCACTAACGGTTTGGATCAGCCGTTACGCACAGAACACCGTTAGCCCTGAGCCTGTCGAAGCACGTCTCAAAAGTGGTAGCTCAAGCCGAACAGCTGGCCCCGCCCAGCACGCAGAAGCGCGCGCAATGGGGATGGTTCAGCGACACATCGCGGCTGGCTTCGGCCAGCGTCTCACCCATCTGGAAATCCTCGCCATAGGGGAGCAGCGTGCAGGCGGTGACCATCGGCCGGTCTGCGCCTTTATGTTTGACGACCATCCGGCTGGACGCGCACATCATCGCTCCCGGATCGACATCGAGAATGCCCCAACAGGCGGTCGTGATCTCGGGAACATCGGCATCCGCATCCATTTCCGGGAACAGGACGAGCCGGGACGGGTCCCCGGCGTCGATGGCGATGCCGGTTTCGGCGAACAGCGCGGCATAGCCGCTGCGCGCCGCCCTATCGTCCTCATGCGCCAGATGCCGGCCGGCGACTGCGATGGCAAAGCCATGGTCGGACAGCCATTGGAGGCCGGCCATGCCCTTGCCCCAGCTATCGGCACCGCGTTCCGCCTCATGCGCGGCCCGGGTGTAATGATCGAGGCTGACCCGGAAGGTCATCCGGTCGCCGAAGCGCGCCTTCAGGTCGAGCAGCGCCTCCTCGAACCGCCGCATCGGCCGCATCGCATTGGTGAGGATCAGCGCCTCCAACCCGCGCGCGAGGCAACTTTCGAGCATTGGCACCATATCGCGGTTCATGAAAGGCTCGCCTCCGGTGAACCCGATTTCGCGCGTGCCGAGCCCGTCCCGCTCAATCTCGTCGAGATAGGCGTCGACTTCGGCCAGCGTCAGATAGACGAGCGCATCATTGGTCGGCGAGCTTTCGATATAGCAGCTCTTGCAGGCGAGATTGCAGAGCGTTCCCGTGTTGAACCAGAGCGTTTCCAGCCTGCCCAGTGAAACCGTGGCGCGATCCTCGCCTTTCGCCGTAACTGCGGGATCGCGGAATTTATTCGTATCCAGCGGCGCCGCATCGGCGATTTCGAACGGGGAGGGACCGGGAAGGGGCTTGGTGGCGATGGCGGGCAGTCCTTTTGTTTTGAATACTATTCTCAACGCCGTTAGCCCTGAGCCTGTCGATGGGCGCTTTTCGGATCGTGAGGCGGGCTTCGACAGGCTCAGCCCTAACGGATTTGGGCCAGTGTCACAGCAAATATCTCGCGCGGAACTGCGCCCAGCGTTTCGCCGTTTTGCCGAAGATCGTCGGCTCCCAGATCGCAAAACCGGCCTGTTTCGAAATATCCGAACGCGTCGGATAGGGCACGATCGCGCCGCCGATCGCAAAGGCGTTGGCCTTGCCGCCGATGGCGAGGCTCCAGGGCAGCAGCAATTCGCCCGCATGCGGGCCTACCACGGTCGCGCCGAGGATTTTCTTGCCCTTGCGGATAATCTTCAGGAAGCCGTGCGCGTCATTTTCCGCGCGGGCCCGGTCATTCTCGGCGAATTCCTGTCTGGTGACCTCTACCTTGTCGCCATATTTCTCGCGCGCATCCTTCTCGGTCATGCCGACATGGCCGAGTTCCGGATCGCTATAGGTTACCCAGGGCAGGGCCTTGTAATCGGCCTTGCTCGGCAGGCCGAGCGCGACCTGCAACACCACGAGCGACCCTTCATAGCCGGAGGCATGGGTGAAGCGGGGCCCGACCCGGCAATCGCCGATCGCATAGATATGCTTGTTAGAGGTCCTGCGCCGCGCATCGACCGGGATGCCGCGCGGGCTCCATTCGACACCGCCATTTTCGAGGCCGAAACCGGTGAAATCGCAGGTCCGGCCCGTAGCGACGAGCAGATGGCTGGCCAGCACCGGATCGCCATTATCGGTTTCGATGCGAACGCCGCCCTCCACCGGGCCGACTTTCACGACATCGGTGCCCTCGTGCATGATGACGCCTTCATGCTCGAGCTTCGCCTTGACGACGGCAACCGCTTCCGGGTCGTCCTTGCCGAACACCGCACCACGTTCGAACACCGTCACCTCGCTGCCGAGGCGGCGGAAGCTCTGGGCCATCTCCATGCCGATCGGGCCGCCGCCCATGATCGCCAAGTGGTTCGGCCGCTCGGTCAGGCCGAAAATCGTTTCGTTGGTCAGATAGGGCACGTCCCCGATCCCTTCGACCGGCGGAATGAAGGGCTTGGACCCAAGGGCGAGGCAGATGCGCGGCGCTTTCAGCCTCTGTCCGTTGACCTCTATCGTCGATCCGTCGATCATTTGCGCCGTCCCGCGAAAAACCTCGACACCGAACTCCTCTTCGAAACGCTCCTGGGAGTCGTCTACGGCAATGGCGGCAATCGCGGCCTGCACATGATCGTGCACTGCCTTGAAATCGATTGCGGGATCGACATTGGCGATGCCGTATTTTGCGCTCTCGCGCATCGCCTGGGCGCGCCGCGCCGCCGTTATCAGGGCCTTGGAGGGGACGCAGCCGGTGTTCAGGCAGTCGCCGCCCATCGGGCCTTTCTCGATCAGCGCGACCTTCAGGCCGAATTGCGCGCAGCCGCCGGCAGCGGTCAGCCCGGCGGATCCCGCGCCAATTACGATCAGGTCATGCGTACGTTTCACGTCGGTCCATTCCTTACCATTGTTTGGTCTTGTCGCCGTCCGTTGCGGTGTTGCCTCGACCAGGATTTTCGCGACGAGTGCGATGGAAGTTACAAAGCCCGCGCATTTGTGTAACCGGACGGTGCATCAATACGAAGCCCATCTCAACATTCCTCCCGCCGGAGACCGCAGTGAATATCGAGAATAGCCGCGACCATTATCGCCAGGGCCTGCAAGGCTGCGGCGATCTGACGCCTTTCAAGGATGCGCCTGCGGGCGACGATATCGCGGATTGTTGCTGAAGTGACCTGTTTTCTTGTTACCGGAGCGGCGGGGTTGCTGGGCGGCGAAATTGCCGCGGCGTTGGCCGACAAGGGGCATGGCGTGATCGGTCTCGTTCGCAAGAACCGGGCCGTAATGCGCGGCAATGGCGAGCAGATGGCGACGGGCGACTGGCAGGGCGGCATGCCGGAACCGGGCGAAATCCTGCTTGTCGATGGCGATGTCCGCGATCCGCATCTCGGCCTGGAACGCCGGGCCTATGAGCGGCTTGCCGGGCAGGTGGATCGCATCGTCCATTGCGCGGCGATTGTGCAGTTCGATGCCGATCCGGAAATCTATGACGCGGTCAATGTCGAAGGCACCGGCCATGTGATCGATTTTGCCAGGGCTCGTCCCGATGCGCCTGCCGCTCTCGTCTCCGTCAGCACTGCCTATGTCTGCGGCGAACGCGATGGCCCGATCAGCGAAGCCGATGCGACAAAGCCCGATCGGTTCGCCAATCCCTATGAGGCCAGCAAATTTGCCTCGGAGGCAAAGGTGCGCGATGCGATGGCCGACGTAATGGCGGCGGCCATCGCCCGTCCGAGCATCGTTGTCGGGCGCGCAAAGGATGGCGTAATCGCCGCATTCGATACGATCTACATGGCATTCAAACTGCTGGCCGAGGGGCGCATCAGGACGATCCCGTCAACGCCGGACGCGACGCTCAACTTCGTGCCGCTCGACCACGCCGTAAACGGTATCGTAACGATTGCCGAACGTATCGAGGAGGCGCGGGGCAAGG
>JBPOET010000173.1:0-4734 GCA_051251675.1 Parasphingopyxis sp.
GTGATCAATCGCGTCATGTCAAAGCCCTTTCCCGGGTGGTTATACCGCCACCGGAACCATGATACGCGCAGCCGGCCCGACTTGGTCGGCAACTGCGTCCAGAACGGTTTGAACCCGAATATTGGCGGAGTGCTCGGGATGACTTCGCGCCATGTCGACGCAACGGAATCGAGCGTGTAGAGCCCGCCGGATGAACGCCAATCTCTATTCCATGTTCGCCGAAACCGCGACCCGGGTCGGCGACAAGCCCCTGATTGTCGAGGGCGGCGAAACAAGGCTGCGCTTTGCCGGGCTGGACGCGGTGACCGCGCACTGGGCCGGAGCTTTGTCGGCAACCGGCGCGCGGCCCGGAGACCGGATCGTCGTCCAGATCGAAAAGTCGGTCGAAAATGTCCTGCTCTATCTGGCCAGCCTGCGCGCAGGTCTCGTCTATGTGCCGCTCAACACGGCCTATACGCCCGCCGAGCTCGCCTATTTCATCGGCGATGCCGAACCGGTGATCATCGTCTGCGATCCGGCGAATGCCGCTGCGATCGGCCCGCTGGCCGGGAAAGCGACCCTGCTCACGCTCGACGCAGATGGCCGGGGCAGCCTGGCCGATCATGTCGCAGCGCATCCGGGCGTGAGCTTCGAAACGGTTGCGCGCCAACCCGATGAGCTCGCCGCCATCCTGTATACGTCCGGCACAACCGGCCTTTCCAAGGGCGCGATGCTGAGCCACGACAACCTCGCTTCCAATGCGCGCGTGCTACACGACTATTGGCGCTGGCAAGACGATGACGTGCTGATTCACGCCCTCCCCCTCTATCACGTCCACGGGCTTTTCGTGGCGCTGCATCTGGCGTTGCTTGGCGGTTCGACAATCCGCTTTCACCGCGCTTTCGACGCCGACGCGATACTGGCCGACATGGCCGGCGCGACAGTATTGATGGGCGTTCCCACCTTTTACGTCCGCCTTGCCGGTCATGCCGCCCTTACGCGCGAGGCGTCTTCCACCATGCGCCTTTTCATCAGCGGCTCGGCTCCGCTCCTCGAAAGCACATTCGCCGCGTTCGAAGCGAAGACCGGGCACCGCATTCTCGAACGCTATGGCATGACCGAAGCGGGCATGATCACCTCAAATCCTTATGACGGGGCGCGCATCCCCGGTACGGTCGGCTTTGCCCTGCCGGGAGTATCGGCACGCGTCGCCGACGATAGCGGAGCGGAGGTTGAACGCGGCACGCCCGGCATTCTCGAGATGAAAGGCCCCAATCTGTTCGGCGGCTATTGGAAAAAACCGGACAAGACGGCCGAAGAAATGCGCCCCGACGGCTATTTCATTACCGGCGACATTGCGACGATGGATCCGGAAGGCCGGGTCGCCATCGTCGGCCGGGCGAAAGACCTGATTATTGCGGGCGGCCTCAACATCTATCCCAAGGAAATCGAACTTGCGCTGGACGCCGTATCGGGAGTTGTCGAAAGCGCAGTGGTCGGCGTCCCCCATCCCGATCTCGGCGAGGCCGTCGTCGCCATTGTGGTACGCGAAGACGAGACGCTGGATGAGACCGCCATTCTCTCCGTGATTTCGGGCCAGCTCGCCCGCTTCAAACAGCCGAGGCGGATCGTTTTTGCCGATGCTCTGCCCCGCAATGCGATGGGCAAGGTGCAAAAGGCCAAGCTGCGCGACGAGCATAACGGATTGTTCGCAAGCTGATGCCCGTGGATCCCGCCACCATGCGCCGCCTCTATGGCCGTTCCAAAGGGCACAAGCTGCGCGCCGGCCAGCAGGAAATGCTCGACGCGATGCTGCCCGAAATTGCCGTGCCGGAAGAGGGGCCGCTCGACGCACAAACCCTGTTCGGCGATACACGGCCGCTCGAGTTCGAAATCGGTTTCGGATCGGGCGAGCATCTCGCCGCGCAGGCGGAAGCACGGCCCGAATCCGGGTTTATCGGCTGCGAGCATTTCGTGAACGGCGTGGTCGGTGCGCTCGGCCATATACGCGATCGGAATCTCGCCAATATCCGCATCCATATGGGCGACGCGCTGGACGCGCTGGAGCGCCTGCCCGACGGCTCGCTCGACCGGCTATACCTGCTCCATCCCGACCCATGGCGCAAAGCGCGGCACGCCAAACGGCGGATGGTCAATCACGGGCCGCTCGACATGATCGCGGCCAAGCTGAAACCCGGCGGCGAGTTTCGGCTGGGAACCGACCATCCCGTCTATTGCCGCTGGGCGATGATGATCATGCGGCAACGCACCGATTTCATATGGCAGGCGGAAACCCCCGCCGATTTTCTCGAGCGCCCGGAAGACTGGCCGGAAACGCGCTATGAGAAAAAGGCCAGGCGCAAGGGCCATGAAGTCTGGTATTTCCGGTATCTGAAAGCATGAGCAGCTCAATCGGCCCTCTCTCCGGCCAGTGCCATTGCGGGAATGTCTGCATTACGGTCGCCCGCGCGCCGGCTTATATCAACGAGTGCAATTGCAGCCTGTGCCACAGCCTTGGTGCTTCATGGTGCTATTTCGCGTCGAACGCAGTGGAGATTAGCGGCCATACGACGGGTTATGTCCGGGGCGATCTGCCTGTGGCGGAGCTTGCCGTACACCATTGCCCGACATGCGGGACCACTACCCATTGGGTTCCGCTGAAAGGCGGCCCCGATCCGCGGATGGGCGTCAACACGCGCTTGTTTGCGAACGAAGAGATGGACGGGATCGAAATCCGCTACCCCGATGGGAAAAGCTGGTAGCGCTAAACGGCCCAGCCGCAAGCCGCGCCGCTGACGCATTTCCCGCTAGCAATATCGAAGCGATAGCCATGCCAGGGACAGGTAATCGCGCCCTCGCCGTCTGGCTCCGCATCGAGCGGCAGGCCAAGGTGCGGACAATAAAGCGGCACGCGCGCTTCCCCGCCATCCGCCAGCGCGACGGTGCGCCGCTCCCCCAAGGCCGCCGGGCCGCGCCGTACGGCCTCTTCGCGGGCGATCATCATCGCTTCGTCTTCATCGTAGAGCATGGCGTAGAGCGCGGGATAGTAGGCCGCGAACCCCTCGCTCTGTTCCGGATCGGCATCGGGTAGCTGAAAGGAGATGTCGACGCGGCAACCATCCGGGCCGGTCGCTGTCGCATCGGTCACGATCCTGCCGATCAGCGTTTCGCCTGCAAAACTGTCCGTCGTCCAGCGCCCGATTTCGCGCTCGAGCTGCAGATCGATAAGCAGTTCGCCGCCGCCTACCATCCCCACAGCGGCACGCCAGCCGCTCGCCCGTTCCTCGACAATCTCGATACTGTCAAATGTGCGCGCATGGACATGGGGCAGATGCTCCCAGTCCAGCGCATTTTCGAACATCCGCTCCAGGCTCGCGCCCAGATCGCGATGATATTCGGCAACCTGTGCGAGGGCTGGCATCACCCGCCCGCCGTTAACCGGATCAACCGCCCCTCTTCGCCATCTTCAAGCACCCAGATCGTTCCGTCCGGCCCCTGCTCGATTTCGCGGATGCGGTTCTCGAAGGTAAACCGCCCCGCTTCGCGCGCGGTGTCGCCGTCGATCTCGACATGGATGATGGCCGTGCTGGAAAGTCCGGCGATGAGGACATCGCCCGTCAGCTCGGGAAACATGTCGCCTGTGTAGAAAATCATGCCACCGGGCGCGATCACCGGGGTCCACCAGATCGCCGGCGCGCGGAAGCTGGCATCGGTATCGTGATCGGGAATGTCCGTTCCGTCATAATGCTCTCCGTTGGAAACCAGCGGCCAGCCATAATTGACGCCCGGCTCAACCCGGTTCAGCTCATCGCCGCCCGCCGGACCATGTTCCATATCCCAGAGCCGCCCGTCCGGGGCGAAAGCGAGGCCCAGAACATTGCGATGGCCATAGGACCAGATTTGCGCGGTTTCGGGGCTGGCTTCGCCGTCCATCGGATTACCGTCCGGCACACTGCCATCGTCATTGAGTCGCACGATGGTTCCAAGCGTGTTGGAAAGGTCCTGGGCGGGCGCCATCGCCTGCCGGTCGCCGGAACTGATGAAGAGATGGCCGTCTGGGGAGAAGGCGATACGATGGCTGTAATGACCGCGCCCCTCCACTTTCGGCGCCTGCCGCCAGATCACTTCGACATCGTTGAGACTGGCGCTGTCATCGCCCGCGACGACCAATGTGCCGCGCGCTACCACTGCGCCGCGCGTATCGCCGTCACCGGCCTCGACATAGCTGAAATAAACGAGGCCGTTTTCGCCGTAATCCGGGTGAAGGACGACATCGCCAAGGCCGCCCTGCCCGCCATAATCGACCGCCGGAATGCCGCTAACCTCAACCTTCGGCTGATCGGCACTCCACAGGTGCATGGTTCCGCTCTTTTCGGTGATGAGCGCCCGGCCATCGGGCAGGAAAGTCATGGCCCATGGCTCGTTGAACGTTGTCACTTCTTCGACAGAGAATATCTCCGTCGCCGCTGCAATTACCGGTTCGCCGGTTTGTGCAGACACATTTTCAGGAGCGCTGCAGGAAATAAGCGCGAGGACGGAAAGGCTGGACAGTAAGATTCGCACGACAATTCTCCCGGGGAGCCAGATTGGCATTCAGATATTTCGCTTCGATCTTCTTTATGGTTTCTCTTGCCGGATATCAAAGCCCTGCCTATATAGCTCCTGCCTATCTCTACATCGGTAACGTTGCAGAGGCTGGTCCGAAGGTTCGGGCCGGCAGGGCCGAGACGTATTATTGGACGGAGACCGCATGGC
>JBPOET010000174.1:0-4714 GCA_051251675.1 Parasphingopyxis sp.
GGTTCGATCCGCTGATGGTCGCCGGCAACTGGATTCCCGAACTGATCGACATCGCCGATGGCGAACCGCTCTTCGCCACACCGGGTGAGCATTCGGATTTTCTCAATTGGGACGATCTGGTCGCCGCCGACCCGGACCTGCTGGTCCTGATGCCCTGCGGCTATCAGATCCCGCAGAGCCTCGCCGATATCGAAGCGGTGGCGGGCGTCCCCCGTTGGAGCGCGATGCGCGCTGTCCGCGAGGGCCATGTCTATATCGCCGACGGCCATCATTTCTTTAACCGGCCGGGGCCCCGCCTTGTAGAATCGGCAGAGATCCTGGCCGAGATCGTCGCGGACTGGCGCGGAGAAGCGGAAACCGGCTCGCCGCACTGGATACGCTATTCCGGGTGACGCTATCACGCCGGCGGGCTATGCAGGGAGGCATGACCGGCAGCATCACCGCCATCCTCGTTTCCGCGCTCGCGATGACGCTGATCGTCGGCGTGCGCTATCTGGCGGCAAGCGGCTTTTTCGCCTGGCTGACCGGCCGGGTCCGGCCCGGTCTCTATGCCAGCCTGCGTCCGCAGATCGGCAGGGAAATCACTTGGTCATTGCTCAGCGCCGCGATCTACGGCGTGCCCGCCGGCATCGTGGCCTGGGGCTGGAACAGCCAAGGCTGGACGCTGATCTACAGCGACATCGCCGCCTATCCGCTCTGGTATGTGCCGGTTTCCATCTTTCTCTATCTGCTGGCGCAGGACACATGGTTTTACTGGACGCATCGCTGGCTGCACCGGCCGCGCGTCTTTCGCATCGCCCACGCCGTCCACCATGCCAGCCGCCCGCCCACCGCCTGGGCGGCGATGAGCTTTCACCCGTTCGAAGCGCTGACGCTGGCGATCTTCGTGCCGCTGCTCGTCTTCCTGATCCCCATCCATATCGTCGCTCTGGCTATCGTTCTGACCATTATGACGATAATGGGGGTGACAAATCACATGGGGTGGGAGATTTTCCCTAGGTTCATAGTCGAAGGGGTAGCAGGGCGCTGGCTGATAACGGCAAGCCATCATCAGCGGCATCACGCGGACTATAGGTGTAATTATGGGTTATATTTCCGGTTCTGGGACCGGCTCTGCCGGACGGATACGGGGCTGGGCGGTTTCGACGGCGAAAGCCGGGGCGGCGGCAAGCGCGTTCCTGATGTTGGGCGGCGTAAGCCCCAGCGGCGAACTTGAGGTCAATGTCGAAGAATTGCGTTCGGACAGGGGCCTGCTCCATGTCTGCGTAACCCGCGACGCAAGCCATTTCCCGGATTGCGAGAACGATCCGGCGGCTACGAAGGAGAGCTTCCGGGTTCGCGATACCCGGTCCGTCCATTTCGCAAACCTGCCCTCGGGCCAATATGCCATCGCGATCCTGCATGACGAGAACAGCAACAACCAGCTCGATCGCTTTGCCGGAATTCCGCGAGAAGGCATCGGCTTTTCGCGCAACCCCCGATTCTCCTTCGGCCCGCCGCGTTTCTCCTCGGCCCGTTTCAGGCTGGACAATGGCGGCGATGTGCAACGCATAAGGATGCGCTACTTCCTGTAGGCGGCAATTCTGGGCCATAAGGCGGGTGTGAGAACCGACCCGCCCGAAAACGCTCCGCTCCGCAAGATCATCCATATCGATATGGACGCCTTCTACGCGTCGGTCGAACAGCGTGATAACCCGGAACTGCACGGCAAGCCCGTGGCGGTCGGCGGATCCAGCGGACGCGGCGTGGTCGCGGCGGCATCCTATGAAGCGCGTCAATATGGTGTACGCTCGGCGATGCCCTCGGTGACGGCGAAACGGCACTGTCCGGACCTGATCTTCGTGCGCGCGCGTTTCGACATTTACCGCGCGATATCCAACCAGATTCGCGGCATCTTCAAAAGCTATACCGATCTCGTCGAACCGCTGTCGCTCGACGAGGCCTATCTCGACGTCACCGCCTATACCAAATTGCCGACCGCAACCGCTATCGCCGAGGAAATCCGAGAGCGTATACAGGACGCCACCGGGCTGACCGCCTCGGCAGGCGTTTCCTACAACAAGTTCATCGCCAAGATCGCATCGGACCAGAACAAGCCCAACGGCATCTGCGTCGTCACGCCAAAACAGGGCCCGGCCTTTGTCGCGCGCCTGCCCGTCCGCCGCTTTCACGGCATCGGCCCCAAAACGGCCGAGAGGATGAAGCGGATGGGCATCGAAACCGGCTCTGACCTGCGCGCGCAAACGCTGGACTTTCTCCAGGCCAATTTCGGCAAGAGCGCCGAATATTACTATGGAGCTGCCCGGGGCGTCGATAACCGCCAGGTGAAGCCGAACCGCATCCGCAAGTCGCTGGGCGCGGAACGCACTTATGGCCAGGATCTGAAAAGCCGTGAGGCGATGGTCGCCAAGCTGGCCGAAGTGGCGGACGTGGTTTGGGAGCGCGCGCAAAAATCCGAAAGCTTCGGTCGGACCGTAACCCTGAAACTGCGCTATGCCGATTTCGAAACGCCAACCCGGGCGCGGTCCCTGCCGGAACCGGTGAGCAGCCGGGACGAATTGCTCGGGATCGGTGTCGCCCTTCTCGACACGCTGATTCCCGACGCCCGCGGCGTACGCCTGCTCGGACTGACCATGTCGGGCTTCGGGAGCGCGGAGGAGACGGATGGCGAAAAGGAAACGGCGCAGCTCGGTCTCGAGCTTTAACCCGGCGTGCGCGCGCTCCGGGCGGCGTCGATAAAGGCCCGCACAGCGGGTAGCCGCGCCCGGTCCGCAGCGAAAAGCAACTGCACGGGAACCGGAGCGAGCCGGCACCGGTCCAGCACCGTCACCAGCACACCCCGTTCGAGCGCCGCCGCGGCCTGATAGTCGAACAGACAGGCAAGGCCGAGCCCCTCTTCCGCCGCGGCCAGGCAGGCGGCGACAGAGTTGACCGACAGCCGCGGCGCAATCGGCACGCGAACCCGGCCGCGTTCGCCGAAGCGCCAATAAGTCCTGCGTTCGACCGTGGTCGACAGGATCGTCGCATGGCCGGCAATGTCGTCGGGCGTCAGCGGCACGCCACGGCGTTCCAGATAGCCGGGGCTGGCGACAACGACCTGCTGGACGGCGTCGATCCGGACCGACCGATAGGCGCTGTCCGGCTGGGCACCGACCCGGACCGCAACGTCGATCCCCTCTTCCTCCATGCGGACATTGCGATCGAGCAGCAACAGCTGGATATCGAGATCGGGATGGGCCCGGAGCAGTGAGGCGCCGACCGGCATGATGTGAAGCTGGCCATACATGACCGGGGCGGTAATTCTCAGTTCGCCGCGGATCACGCCCTTGTTGCCGGCCACCCGCCGCTCCGCCGTGTCGATCTGGTCGAGGATTCGCGCGACATCCTCGAGATAGCGCGCGCCGCCCTCGGTCAGCTCGACGCGGCGGGTCGAGCGATGGAACAGCGTCAACCCGAGATGGGCCTCGAGATCGGCAACCGCCCGCGTCACCACGGGCGGCGACAGACCGAGCCGGCGCGCGGCGGCCGCGAAACCGCCTTCCAGCGCCACCGCCCGAAAAACCGTCATCGCCTTGAGCTGATCCATGTTTATTCCTGATTATGGAATAGTAAATTAGATATTAGGCTGATTATCATTATATTTCGGTTCTATAAACCCGGTGCATGGCAAGCAACTTCCTCCGCACCCTGTTTCGCCCCGGCACCATTGCCCAGCAAAAGGCCTGGGGCTCCTATGAGAGCTATGCCCGGATGATCGCGGCGGGCGTGCCCGGACCAGACCAGCTCGGCGAGAAGGAAGCCGCGTTTATCGCCGCGCGCGACAGCTTCTATATCGCCAGCCGCACCGATGACGGCTGGCCCTATATCCAGCATCGCGGCGGGCCGAAGGGGTTTCTCAAGCGGCTCGGCGGCAACCGGATCGGATTTGCCGATTATCGCGGGAACCGCCAATATCTGAGCGTCGCCAATATCGAAGCCGATGACCGGGTGGCGCTGTTCCTGATGGACTATCCGAACCGGCGACGATTGAAGATGATCGGCCATGCCCGCCGCATCGACGCCAGCGACGACCCCGAAACGGCACGGGCGCTGCACGACCCAGCCTACCCCGCGAAAATCGAGCGCTGCTTCCTGATCGACATTGTCGGCTTCGACTGGAACTGCCCGCAGCATATCACGCCGCGGCTCGACGGCGAGGCCATCGCCGAACATGTCCAGCCGCTGCACGATGAGATTGCCGATCTCAAATCCCGGATCGCGGCGCTTACCGCCCGCACCGACCAAGGAGACTGAAATGACCGAACCGCTCGCCGCGCCCCTGACCCTCGGCGCCCACCATGTCGGGCTGGCCGTGCCCGATCTCGATACCGCACGGGATTTCTTCCGCGAAGGGCTCGGTTTCGAACTGGTTGCCGAGAAAGCCGACTATCCCGCCGCTTTCCTGTCCGACGGCACGACGCTGATCACCCTGTGGCAGGTCGAGGATCCGGACACCGCCCGCCCCTTCGACCGGCGGCGCAATGTCGGGCTTCACCATCTCGCGCTTGCCGTTGCCGATCATGACGCGCTGGCTGCGGTCCATGAGCGGGTGAAAGCCTATCCCGGAACAGCGATCGAGTTTGCGCCGGGGCCTATGGGGCCGGGTGCCAGCGCCAGCCACATGATCTGCGCGATCCCGGGCGGCATCCGCATCGAATTCGCCACGCCTTTCGCC
>JBPOET010000175.1:0-4714 GCA_051251675.1 Parasphingopyxis sp.
CCATCAGCCTGAACGGATCATTCTTGTCCTTCGCCCGCTCGATATATTCGGGAATGCGTTCCGGACGGCCGATCTCATGAAGCATGTTGAGGGCGGCCTCGTTGGCGCCGCCATGGGCGGGGCCCCAGAGGCAGGCGATGCCCGCTGCAATGCAGGCGAACGGATTGGCGCCCGACGAGCCGGCGAGACGCACGGTGGAGGTGGAGGCGTTTTGCTCATGATCGGCATGAAGGATGAAGATCCGGTCCAGCGCCTGTTCGACAACGGGATCGACCACATATTCTTCAGCCGGAACGCCAAAGGTCATCCGCAGGAAATTGCCGGTGTAGGAAAGGGAATTGTCAGGATAGACGAAGGGCTGACCGATCGAATATTTATACGCCATGGCCGCAATCGTCGGCATTTTCGCGATCAGGCGATGCGAGGCGATCTTGCGCTGATCGGGATCTGCAATGTCGGTCGAATCATGATAAAAGGCGGATAGCGCGCCCACCACGCCGCACATGATCGCCATCGGGTGCGCATCGCGGCGGAAGCCCTTGTACAGCTGGTTCAGCTGTTCGTTGACCATGGTATGACGGGTGATCGTATAGGTGAAATTGTCGAGTTCTTCGGCGGTCGGAAGCTCGCCATTGAGCAGCAGATAGGATGTTTCCATGAACGAGGAGCGTTCGGAAAGCTCTTCGATCGAATAGCCGCGATGCAGCAATATGCCTTCGCCGCCGTCGATATAGGTCAGGCCGGACTCGCAGCTCGCGGTCGACTTGAAGCCCGGATCAAAAGTGAACAGCCCCGTCTCGGAATAGAGTTTGCGAATGTCGACAACGTCGGGGCCGCAGGAGCCGGACGCCACCGCATAATCATAATCGTTGCCGTTGACCGAGAGTTTGGCGCTGTTGTCACCCATATATTTGCTCCTGCTATGCTGCCTGATCGGCAATCCGCGCCAGTGACTCCTCGCGACCGAGGAGTGTTAGCACATCGAATATTCCCGGCGACGTCGCTCGACCCGTAAGCGCTGCGCGTAAGGGCTGTGCGACTTTGCCCAGTTTGAGTTGCTGGGTCTCGGCAAATTCCCTGACAGCGGTGTCGAGCGCTTCCTCCGACCAGTCCGGCAACCTTTCAAGGTGCGGTACAAGGTCGGCAAGCAACGCTGGTGTCGCGCCTTGTAACAGCATTTCGGCCTTCTCGTCCAGATTTAGGGGGCGAGTGCGAAATAAAAATCCTGCGCCTTCTGCCAATTCGCCGATAGACTTGGCACGAGGCTTGATGCTTTCCATGCTGCGTTGCAGCAAATCCCGCTCGTTTTCGTTGAGATCGCGGCCCAATTCCCCGGCGACCAGCGGTGCAGCGAGGGCGGCAAGGCGCGCATTGTCCGCCTCGCGAATGTAGCTGCCATTCAGATTTTCGAGCTTTTTGAAGTCGAAGCGCGCAGCAGACTTGCCGACTCCGTCCAGATCGAACCATTCGATCGCCTGTTCGCGGCTGATGATTTCATCGTCGCCATGCCCCCAGCCGAGCCGCAACAGATAGTTGATTACCGCTTCGGGCAGCATGCCCATCTCGTCGCGATAGGCTTCGACGCCAAGCGCGCCGTGGCGTTTGGAGAGTTTCGCTCCATCCTGTCCGTGGATCAACGGAACATGGGCGTAGGTCATTCGGTCCCAGCCCATCGCGTCGATCAGGGCGCGCTGGCGAAATGCGTTGTTGAGATGGTCGTCTCCGCGGATGCAGTGGGTCACGCCCATATCGTGATCGTCGACAGCCACGGCGAGCATATAGGTCGGCGTGCCATCGCCGCGCAGCATCACAAAATCGTCGATTTCGGCATTCTGGACGACAACCCGGCCCTGCACCGCGTCTTCGATAACGGTTTCACCGTCCTGAGCCGTTTTCAGGCGGACGACGAACGGCGCGCCTTGGGGCGCTTCCGCAGGATCGCGATCCCGCCAGCGGCCATCATAGCGGATAGGCTGTTTTGCGGCGCGCTGCTGCTCGCGCATTTGGGCGAGTTCTTCGGGCGTTGCATAGCAGCGATAAGCCTTGCCCTGTTCGAGAAGCAGGTTCGCCACCTCGGCATGCCGCTCGGCGCGCGCGGACTGGTAGATTTCCTCGCCATCCCAGTCGAGCCCCAGCCAGCGCAGGCCGTCGAGGATCTTGTCGATCGCCTCGTCGGTGGAGCGCGCCTTGTCCGTATCCTCGATACGCAGTTTGAATTCGCCGCCATGATGGCGTGCGTAGAGCCAGTTGAACAGGGCGGTACGCGCCCCGCCAATGTGGAGGAAACCGGTGGGGGACGGTGCGAAACGCGTAACGACGCGCTTGTCACCATCGGCTTTTTCTGTTGCGCCCATGCGCGCTATCTCCAAGACTGCAAGCTGATGCGGGGAATATCGGAAGCGCGGACTAGCATAGCGCCTGGCGGGCGACAATCGGGACTATCGTCTCTGATCGCCACGATCGAGGCGCGACTGGAGCGGGAACGCGATCAGCTGCCACTCTGGTTGCCGGTTGCTCTTGGTTTGGGTGTCGGCAGCTGGTTCATTCTGGAGAGCCGCAGCAGCTGGAGCGCCTTCCTGCTCGCAGGATCGGCGCTGGCGCTGGCGTCTCTCGCGTTCGGCCGGGCGACGCGGCTGTTTCGGAGCCTCGGCATTTTTGCGTTGGTCGCCGTTATCGGCTGTGCGCTGATCTGGGCGCGCGCGGAATGGGTGGATACCGAAACGCTGCAGCGTCCCGTCGCCAGCCGCTTCGCGGCGCAGGTCGTTTCCATGGAACATCTGCCGGCGCGGGAAACGGTGCGTCTGCTTGTGCGCTCGCCAAGCGATCCCGACCTGCCACACCGGTTCCGCGTCAATATCGACGAGGAAGCCGCCCCGGATGGTTTGCAGGTCGGCGCATGGGTGTCGCTCAATGCTCGGCTGATGCCGCCGCCAAGAGCCGCTGTGCCGGGCGCCTATGATTTTTCCCAGCGCGCCTGGTTCGAGGGAATCGGCGCAACCGGCCGGGCCTGGGGAGATGTGACGATCGTCCGGCCAGCGCCGGGAGGAAGCTGGCGCGGATGGCTGGAAACGCGGCGGGCGCGACTGGCGGCGCATATCGCCGACCGGGTTGGCGGCGGCGAGGGCGCTATCGCTGCCACCCTGGCAACCGGCGATCGTGGCCGGATCGCCGAAGAGGATGCGGAGGCCATGCGGCGCAGCGGCCTTGCCCATCTCCTCGCCATTAGCGGATTGCACGTTACGGCGGTGATTGGCGTTGCGATGTTGCTGATGCTGAAACTTCTGGCGCTCAGCCCGCGGCTCGCGCTTCATGCTCCGCTGATCCTGATCGCGGCGGGGGCAGGGGCGGTGGCCGGGCTCGGCTATACGCTGTTCACCGGGGCGGAAGTGCCCACGGTTCGCGCCTGCGTGGCGGCCCTGCTTGTTCTTGTCGGGGTTGCCATGGGGCGCGACGCGATCACGCTGCGCCTGGTGGCAACCGGCGCGCTGGTTGTACTTATATTCTGGCCGGAAACGCTGGTCGGGCCGAGCTTTCAACTGAGTTTCGCCGCAGTGACAGCGATTATCGCGCTGCACGAACATCCCCGCGCGAAAAAATTGCTGTCCCGCCGCGACGAACCCTGGGCAAAGAAGATGGGACGCTTCGCGCTCGGCCTGTTGCTGACAGGGCTGGTCGTGGAAATCGCGCTGATGCCGATCGCCCTGTTCCACTTCAACAAGGCCGGGCTTTATGGCGCGCTGGCCAATATTGCCGCGATCCCGCTGACCACGTTCGTCATCATCCCGCTTGAAGCGCTGGCACTGTTTCTCGACATTTTCGGACTCGGTGCCCCTGTCTGGTGGCTGGTTGGCAAAACCCTGGGGTTGTTGCTCAACCTGGCGCATGGCGTTTCAGGCACGCCTGGCGCGGTGGCGATGCTGCCTGCCATGCCAATGGCGGCCTATGCGCTGATGATCGGCGGCGGGCTATGGTTTTGTCTGTGGAAGACGCGCTGGCGGTTTTTCGGCTTCGCACCGATCCTGGCCGGAGCTTTGTGGGCGTTGATAACGCCGGCAGCCGATATATTGGTAACAGGCGATGGTCAGCATATGGCCGTGCGCGGCGGCGATGGCACGCTCGCACTGCTCCGCCCGCGAGCAGGCGATTATGTCCGCGATATGTTCAACGAGACTTCGGGCGTCGAGGATGAGGCCGGTGCGCTGGACGATCTGGGATCGGCATGGTGCAGCCATGACAGCTGCCGCGTGACTTTGTGGCGCGGCGGACGACAGTGGCGGATATTTGCGACGCGCAGCAGCTATTATCTGCCCTATCCGGCGCTGATCGAGGAATGTGCCGCTGCCGACATCGTCGTCAGCGACCGGCGTATGCCCGAAGGGTGCACGCCGCGCTGGCTGTTGGCGGATCGCACGACATTGCGCGAAACCGGGGGAATGGCGATTACCCTGTCACCGCCCTCCGTCCGAACCGTTTTGGAACCGGGCGATGATCATCCCTGGCGCCGCTCGGGTCAGTAGCGGCGAAGCAAGCCGGCCAGCGTACCCTGAATCGCGACCTGTTCCGGCGCATAACGCTGCGGCTCATAATTGCGGTTGGCGGGGTCGAGACGGACCATCGAGCCTTCCCGCCGGAAGGTCTTGAGGGTGGCCTCGCTCTGGTCGATCAGAGCGACGACACTTTCTCCCTCCCGCGCACTTTCGACTTTCCTGATCAG
>JBPOET010000176.1:0-4709 GCA_051251675.1 Parasphingopyxis sp.
GTGTGACGATCCTGTTCATGCCCGGACATACGCCGGGGCACAGTTCGCTGCTCGTTCGCCTCCCGGAAACCGGCCCGGTGCTTCTGACCGGCGATCTCTATCATTTCCGGGAGCAGATCGAAAATGAAGGCGTTCCGGTTTTCAACACCGACCGCGCCGATACGCTCGCGTCGTTCGCGCGCTTCCTGCAGATCGACCAGGCGCTCGATGCGATGATCGTCATCCAGCACGACCCCGGCGATCTGGAACGACTTCCGGCCTTTCCGGAAAGCGCGCGCTGATGGAGCCGTTCAAGCAGGTGGAGGGTCGCGCCTATCCGTTCGGGCGGAAAAATGTCGATACGGATGTCATCATTCCGGCCGAATATCTGAAGACGATCAGCCGCGAAGGCTTGTTCGAAGGTGCGTTCAAGGTTGTGCGTGCCGAGCCCGGCAATGTCTTTGACGATCCGAAATATGCAGATGCTCCGATCCTTATAGCCGGCGACAATTTCGGTTGCGGATCGAGCCGCGAGCATGCGGCTTGGGCGCTCAACGACATGGGTATTCGCGTGGTCATCGCGCCGAGTTTCTCGGATATTTTCTCGAGCAATGCGTTCAAGAACGGCATTTTGGCCGTCGAACTGCCCCAATCGGCGATCGACAGGCTGATGGAAGTCGCGAAGACCGATCCGATCACAGTCGATCTTGAAAACCAGGTGGTGACGACGCCGTTTCAGGACCGGTTCGAATTTCCCATCGATGCGTTTCGCAAATCCTGCCTTGTGGCGGGACTCGACGAGATCGGCTTGACGTTGGAGAGCGGGGACGCGATTGCCTCCTATGAACAGAAAGCCAGCGCCGCACGGCCATGGCTCATAAAGGAGACAACCCGATGAAAGCGCTATTGTCCTACGAAACCGGCGGGCCCGAAACCCTCAAAATGGGTGAGCTGGACAAGCCCGAAGCCGGGCCGGGGCAATTGCTGGTCGCAGTCAAGGCCTGTGCGATCAACTATCCGGACGTGCTTGTCATCGTCGACAAATACCAGTTCAAGCCCGAGCGACCCTTTGCGCCGGGGGGGGAGATTTCAGGCGTCGTGGAGGCCGTCGGCGAGGGCGTGACGGGTTTCGCCGTTGGCGACCGCGTGTTGGCGATGTGCGGCAATGGCGGGCTTGCCGAATATGCGGCGGTCCAGTCGACGGGCGCCTTCAAGCTTCCCGATAGCGTCGAATTCGAGCCCGGCTCCGCCATGATCCTGACCTATGGTACGACCATCCATGCGCTGGCCGATCGTGGCGACCTGAAAGAAGGCGAGACGTTGCTTGTGCTTGGTGCGGCCGGCGGGGTTGGCCTTGCCGCCGTCGAGATTGGCAAGGCGATGGGCGCGCGGGTGATCGGCGCGGTTTCCAGCGAAGAAAAGGCGCAGGCGGTGCGCGATGCCGGCGCGGATGATGTGCTGGTCTATGATCGCGGGCCGTTCGACAAGGATGCATCCAAGGCGCTTGCGGGCCAGTTCAAGGAAAAGGTCGGGCCCAATGGCGCCGATGTTATCTATGACGCCGTGGGCGGCGATTATGCCGAACCGGCTTTGCGTTCGATTGCCTGGGAAGGCCGCTATCTGGTCATCGGATTCCCGGCTGGTATCCCGAAGCTGCCGCTTAACCTTACCCTGCTGAAATCCTGTGATGTGCGCGGTGTTTTCTGGGGTGCGTTCGCGGCCCGGGATCCCCAGCATAACCGCGAGAATGTCGATCAGTTGTTCAACTGGTGGAGCGAGGGCAAGATTGCGCCCAAGGTCACGGAAGTCTTTCCGTTCGAGAAAGGCGGAGAGGCGATCGCCAAGATGGGCGCGCGCCAGGCGATCGGAAAACTGGTTGTCCGGGTCGCCGACTAAGTTTCGCGATCGGGCGCAGCCCCGTTGCGCCGGGGCGCTTGCCTCCCTATTTTAATAGCCAACGCATCTATTTCCCGGAGAGACAGTTTCATGGCCAATTTCAAGGATCGCGAAAAAGGGTTCGAAAACAAGTTTGCCCATGATCAGGAAACGCAGTTTCGCATCACGGCGCGGCGCAATCGCCTGGTCGGCGAATGGGCGGCGGGTCTTATGGGGCTTACCGCTGAAGAAACGGACGCCTATGCGAAGGCTGTCGTTCAGGCCGATTTCGAAGAAGTGGGCGATGACGACGTGGTCCGCAAAGTTCTGGGCGATCTGACAACGGCTGGCCAGGATGTCGACGCCGATGCCATTCGTGCCAAGCTGGAAGAAATGACAGTCCAGGCGCGCCGACAGCTGATCGAGTCGACAGACTAAAGGGTAAGACGCGCAATGCCGATGGCCGCAGACGATATCGAAACAATGATCCGGGAAGCGATCCCCGATGCCGAGGTCGAGATTACCGATCTGGCGGGCGACGGCGATCATTATGCCGCGCGCGTCGTTGCCGAGAGCTTTCGCGGCCTGACCCGCATCAAACAACATCAAGCGGTGTACAAGGCGCTGGGCGACCGCATGGGCGGTGTCCTCCATGCCTTGCAAGTGACCACCGCGATACCCGATTAGGAGCATTACCATGTCCGACGCACAAACCCGGATCGACCAGGCCGTCAACGGCAACGATGTCGTCCTTTTCATGAAAGGCTCGCCGCTTTTTCCGCAATGCGGATTCTCCAGCCGCGCGGTGGCGATCCTCGAACATTGCGGCGTCGAATTTGCCAGCGTCGACGTGCTGCAGGATCAGGAAGTCCGCCAGGGCGTCAAGGATTATTCCGACTGGCCGACCGTCCCGCAGCTTTATGTGAAGGGCGAATTTGTCGGCGGTTCTGATATCTTGATGGAAATGTACGAAGCCGGTGAGTTGCAGCAATTGCTGCAGGAAAAGGGCGTCAAAGCCGCGGCAGGCTGACGCCCACCTTCCGCTATCAGGCTGCCGAGAGGCGCTGGCGGCTCATCTGTCGGACGCCCATAGTCTCCAGCACGACCAGCATCAGAACGCCTGCCGCCTGAAGCGGGATGAGGAATCTGCCGAGCGTGGTCAGGCTGGCATAGTTCAGCTCGAGCACGCCGATGCTGGCCGCTATCCAGCCGATATTGAGCGCGATGGCCAGCCAGCAGATGCGGATGGGTGGATGTGCGCGCGTACCCAGCCATCCCCAGAGCAACGCCGCGCCGAGGCAAATCCAGCCGGCTTCGGCCACGATAAACGGGCTGAGCCCGGTATCGACGGCGATGATCTGTGTCGCGAACACACCACTGCCAAAGGTCAGCGCGCACGCTGCGGCGTCGATTAGGAATATCTTCTTCACATAATCCAGGGTCACGGGATTCTCCTGTCTTTGGAACATGCGCCTTTTCCGCACTGGCCGGGGTCAAGTCGATTACCTTGGAGGTAATGGAATTGGATCGCTGGCCGACCTATCCCGGAGGCTATCGAGACAGGGAGCGATCCAATGGCGACGATGGTGGTAGGAAAACATATCCGGCAATGGCGCGAGCGCAGACGGCTCAGCCAGATGCAGCTTGCGCTGGACGCGGACATCTCGCCGCGCCATCTGAGCTTTATCGAAACGGGTCGATCGCAGCCCAGCACCAGCACGATCGACCGGCTCGCCGAGCGGCTGGATATTCCCTATCGGGCCCGCAACAGCCTGCTGACAGCGGCGGGATTTGCGCCGCGCCATGGCGAGCGCAGTCTCGACGATCCAGCGATGACGGTTGCCCGCAATTCGATCCATCATATTCTCAAAGGGCATGAGCCCTATCCGGCGATCGCCGTCGACCGGCACTGGAATGTCGTTGCCATGAACGATGCCATCAGCTTCTTTACCGAGCAGATCGGGACGACGCTGCTCGTACCGCCGATCAACGCGATCAAGCTGGCGCTCCATCCGGACGGGCTGGCCCCGCAGGTCGTCAATCTCGCGGAATGGCACAGCCATGTGCTGGAACAGCTCGACCAGCAGATTGCCAGCAGCGCCGATCCGGGTTTGATAGAACTGCGCGACGAAGTGGCCTCCTATCCGCATGAAAGCGACAAGACGCCCCCGCCTGCCGATCCGGACAGGATATGGGTTCCGCTCATCCTCGACACGGTACTCGGGCGACTTTCCTTCGTGGCGACGATCACGATTTTCGGGACGCCGGTCGACATCACCCTGTCCGAACTTGCCATCGAAGCCTTTTTCCCGGCGGATGAGAAAACGGCGGAGATCCTGCACAAGAACTGGACGCGATAATCCGTTTCAGGGTCGATAGTCCCCGGTGCGGGGCGGAGAGCGCTTTGCGCGGAGCGGTCCTTCCGCTAAACGGCCACGCATGCTTTGCCACGTTTCACACAGGTATTGCGCGATTTGACCGACAGCGACGCCAAACCGGCAAGGCCCGCCAGGATTAGTCGCCGTGCGATTCAGGTTGCGCTCTGGGCTTTGCCTCTGGCCGCACTCGGAAATATCGTCTTTTTCCTCTGGGCGCTGGACGGACGACCGCTTTCGTCGATTGCCGAGCGCCCCTGGCTGTTGGGGATGGCGGCTGGGCTCGCCTTCGTCCCCTGGATTACCAATGTCCTGCGCCTTGCCATATGGTGCCGCTTTCTGGGCGTGCCGCTGCAGCTGAAACAGAATATCCGGATTATCCTGGGCACCGTAATTGCCAATTCCGTAACCCCGACGGCAACCGGCGGTACCGTCATCAATTGGGGATTTCTCGTCAATGAAGGCGTGTCGGCGGACAAG
>JBPOET010000177.1:0-4700 GCA_051251675.1 Parasphingopyxis sp.
GTATGACCGCGATGGCGATATCTTGTCATCGGTGATGAGCAGTTTCGAGGCAAGCCGGGCGCTCAAGCTGGACGACCGGGCGCATAGCCGGATCGGCAAGCTCTTCTCCTCGGCCCGGATCGACAATGATGCGATGTCCATGGCGATGCGCCATGCCGCTTCGGAAATGGGCGAAATCATCGATCCGCATACCGCGATCGGTCTTTCGGCGGCGATCAGTGCCGATCTTGCGCCCGATATTCCCATCGTCACGCTGGCGACTGCGCATCCGGCCAAATTCCGCGACGCGGTGGAGCGGGCAACCGGCCAGCGACCGCCGCTCCCGGCCCGCATTTCCGGGCTCTTCGAGCGCGAGGAGCGCTATGAGACGCTGCCCGGCGAATTGCAGGCGATCGAAGCCTATATCGCCGAGCGCGCGACGGAAACGTGAAGTTCACCACCCTGATCGCCGAACCCTGGTCGGATTACGGCCTGGTCGACTCAGGCCATGGCCGCAAGCTCGAACGCTATGGCCGCTTCCGTTTTATCCGGCCCGAACCCCAGGCCATGTGGGCGCCGTCTTCGGGAAACTGGCGCGCCGATGGCGAGTTCATTCCTGCATCTGACGAAGATGGCGGCGGGCGCTGGCATCTGGACGCGGGCGTGCCGGAGGAAGGCTGGCCGCTGGCATGGGAAGATGTCCGCTTTCAGGCGCAATGTACGCCCTTTCGCCATCTCGCCTTCTTTCCCGACATGGCTTCGCATTGGAGCTGGATGCGCGAACATGTAGCCGACGGAAGCGAAGCGCTGAACCTGTTCGGCTATACCGGGGTCGGCAGCCTCGCACTTGCCTCCAGGGGTGCAAAGGTTACCCATGTCGATGCATCCAAGAAATCCGTCGAGGCAGGCAAAGCCAATGCCGCGCTTTCGGGCATGAGCGACCTCCCTGTCCGCTGGATGGTCGATGACGCGGCGAAATTCGCAGCGCGCGAGGTTCGGCGGGGGCGTCGCTATGACGGGATCATGCTCGATCCGCCCAAATGGGGGCGCGGGCCGAAAAAGGAGCTCTGGCAGCTCGAAGAGGGCCTGCCGGGGCTGATCGAGGATTGTGCGAAGCTGCTGGACGGCGACAGCAGGTTCCTCGTGCTGACGGCCTATGCCGTGCGCATGTCTGCGCTGGCGATCGGCGAGCTGGTGTCGCAGTCGCTCGGCCATCTCGGCGGAACGGTCGAATGCGGGGACATGGCGGTGCGAGAAGAAGCGCGCGGCCTGGCCCTGCCGACCGCGATTTTTGCGCGCTGGTCGCGCTAACCGTCCCCGGATAGGACAGCGCTTCGGCCGGACTCCACAATATCGCGGGGTGCGTTCATGGTTAACCCATGGTTATCCGAGTCGTGTTCGCGCTTGTCGCTGCCGCGATCGCCGTTCCTGCACTCGCGGCGGAGAAGCTGCCCTATGACATCGTCAATTTCGGTTTCGGTCCGTCACAGACGGTCGCTCCGTCTCCTATGCGATCACCGGGGCCGCAGATCGCTTATGATGTCAGCGGTCTGCTCTATGAACGCATGCCCGACCATATCGCGCTTGGGTATCGGCTCGAGGGGCTGACCGGCAGCGTGCCCGCTTACCGAGTGGTCCGCGAAGTCGGTCCGCTGGAGTATAAGCTCGAAGGGCTGGTCCATGCCCCGGCGACCGGGCCGGCCTTGGCGATGGCGGTCGGCGCGCCCTGAGCGGGCGCCGCTATTCCCGCATGATGCGGATTGCCGCGCCGGTCGCGAATGGCGCTGTCGCCAGCAGCAGCAGTGCCGAGGCCCCGAGCAGGAAATAGGCGCCGCGTTGAAGATCGTCGAGCGCGCCTGCGCCGAAAATCAGGATCGGCACGGCAAGCGGCAGCATCAGCAACCCGGCCAGTGCGCCGCCGCTCCGTAGCCCCGCCACGAGCGCAGCAACAGTGACGGCCAGCGCCGCCAGGCCGATGCTGCCCAGCGCCAGCCCCAGTTCGAGCCTGATCAGGCTGTCCGTCTCCATCCCGAGCAGCGCCGAGGCCGGCAGCGCGGCGAGCATCAGCGGCGGTCCGAATCCGATCCAGTGCGCGCCGATCTTGGCGACCGCGACAATCTCCTCGCTGATTCCGCGTATGGCATATTGATCGAGAACGCCCGCGTCGCGATCGGGTGCGATCAGCCGGTCAATCGGCAGCAGGGCGGCGAGGAGTGCGGCCGTCCACAGCGCGCCGCCGCCGACCCGGCCCAGTATCGTGGGATCGGGGCCGATCGCGAAGGGAAAGAGCGTGGCGACCAGCAGGAAAAACACAAGCGGCATCAGCCAGCCGGAGCCGGAATAGGTTTGCGCGAGATCGCGCCGGGCAATAGCGAATACCGCCATCACGTTACCGCACCGATGGGCAGTTCTGCAGCATCCGGCATTGCCAGGGGCTGATGCGTTGCGGCGATCACGATGCCGCCTTGAGAGCGATGTTCGGAAATTGCCGCCTCCAGCCGCGCGCGGGATTCCGTGTCGAGGCCGTTGGCCGGTTCGTCGAGCAGCCAGATATCGGCCTTGCCGGCGATAACCCGGGCCAGCGCAGCCCGTTTGGTCTGGCCGGTCGAGAGCATCCGAACCGGTATGTCGGCGATAGCGCGGAGCGCCATCCAGTCCAGCGCGGCATGCACATCCGCCGCATCCCGCCCGTCGAGCCGCGCCCAATAGAGCAAGGCCTGCTCAAGCGTTTGGTTCCGGCCCAACGCAGCCTGCTCTCCGGCGAAGGCGAGCATCCCCTGTTTCTCAACCGTGCCTGACTGAGCCGGCAACAATCCCGCGATTATCCGTAACAGGCTGGTCTTGCCTGCGCCGTTTGGCCCGGTCACAAGCGCCGCACCGCCGGCTGCCAAGGTCAGATCGAGCCCGCTGAAAAGCGCGCGATCGCCGCGGACACAGCCCAGCGACACAAGATGCAGCATCGTCGCCATCAGGTTTGGCGTATTCCGGCTCGGCAAGGTGCGTTGGTGTGCAAAACAGGCTTTCGGTCGATGCAAGGTCCGTCAGCCTATAGGGCAGGGCGTGACCGTGCTCAAACCTTAACGGCTGTGCCTCGACTAGTCCGCGCTGTCCTCGAGCGCGTGCATATCGGCATCGCTGAAGCCGAAATGATGGCCGACTTCGTGGATCAGCACATGATGGACCAGCTGTTCGACACTGATGCGCCGCTGCGCCGCTTCGGCAAGAATTGGCTGGCGATAAAGATGGATGATGTCGGGAAGCGTTCCGAAATCGGAAACGCTTTTCGTTTCGATCGGCCGGCCCGTGTACAGGCCGGAAAGCTGCATCGGATGGGTCAGGCCCACCGCGCTCAGCGATTCGGCGTCGGCAAATTCCTCAATCCGCAGCACCACATTGCCCATTTGCTCGCGAAATTCGAGCGGTAGACCGTCCAGCGAACGGCGCGCCATCGCCTCCATCGCGTCTGCATCGGGCGCCCGGGCTGCAAAGCTTTCGTCAATCCGCATATTCAGGCAGATAGGAAGCCGAACGCCATATGGGAAGATCAGAAGGAATACAGCTAATGGTCGAAAAATTGAGCGACAATGGTCGCAAAGCCGCTCTGGAGGAACTTGCGGGCTGGACGCACGATCCTGAACGCGATGCGATTTCCCGGCGCTTCCAGTTCGCCGATTTCAGCGAAGCCTTCGCCTTCATGACCCGCACCGCTTTGCTAGCCGAAAAGATGGATCACCATCCCGAATGGTTCAATGTCTACAACAGGGTGGACGTCACCCTGACCACCCATGATTGCGATGGACTGTCCGAGCGCGACGTGAGGATGGCGACGGCGATGGAGGGGTTTGCGGCCTGATCAGCCCTGGCGTCATTCCGGTACGGTGCGCGCCATGCCAAGGCTTTTCCGCAAACGGCCCGGCATCCAACGTGCTGCAAAAGCCAGCCGTTTTGCCGTTTTGCCGACCGTGGTGTGCAGTTTTTCACCATGCACGGCCTCCCATGCCGCTTCAGCGACGGCGGAAACCGGCGTAATTTCCATCCCGGCCTCGGCGATCATGTCGCGAACGGACGAATTGCCGCCGGTCAAACCGCCATCGAGGATCGGCGTTTCGATAAAGCTCGGCATCAGCGCGCGCGAGCGGATGCCATAGGGCTTGAACTCGATATCCAGGCCTTCGGTCAGTGCGCGCACCGCGAATTTCGTTCCGCTGTACACGACCAGCCCTGCCGCGCCGTAGATCCCGGCCGCCGAACTGGTGTTGAGGATACAGCTGTCGGGCGTGTCGCGCAGCATTTCGAAGGCTGCGCGCGTTCCATTGACGACGCCGGTGAAGTTGATTGCAATCGAGCGGTCGATTTCATCATCGGTCATCTCCTGGAGCGGTCCGCCCAGGCCGATACCCGCATTGTTGAAGAGGACATCCATCCGCCCACCGGTGCGCTCACCGAACGCCGCAATAACCTGTTTCCATTGTTCGCGGTCCGTCACGTCGAGCCGGTGGATCGAGAACTGCCCGGCTGGCAGCCCGGCTGCCGTTTCCTCCATCCCCGGCTCGTTGATATCGGCCAGCCCGACAAACCAGCCGCGCTCCCCGAAATAGTGCGCCACTGCCCGGCCAATGCCCGATGCGCCGCCGGTGATGAATATCGATTTGTCCGCCATGAAAATCCCCATCCGTTTTTCTTTGCTACTTAAAACGAGTCTCCCCCCCAAGTGCAAACAC
>JBPOET010000178.1:0-4700 GCA_051251675.1 Parasphingopyxis sp.
CTGTCGATATCTGCCGGAATCTGGGATTTCGTACGGCGCTGAACACGCCCTATGCTGGCGGCCACATATTGAACCGCCATGCCCGGCCCGAGCGGGACGTACACGGGTTGCAACTTGAGATCTGCCGGTCCCTCTATCTCGACCGGGCGTATGACCAGCCAAGCCCGGCCCTGCACCGCATCACGACCCTGGTCGCCGCAATAGCCGATGGACTGGCCAGCGAAGCGCTTGCGCCGCCCGACGCGCTGGCTGCGGAATAAAAAACCGCCCCGCGCAGGGGAACGCGAGGCGGCCAGGTTCAGGGAGGGGGCATCATAGGATGCACCCACACATGGCCACGAAAGGGGGGCACGCGGCCACGTGCCCCCCAAAGATATTAACGAAGTGTCAGGGTTTCAAGCGGCGATCGAAAATCCCGCCCAAACCGCCGCTCCTGCTAGCTTTGACCCGCTCCCTGGGGAACATTGGCATCCGGCTGCGGTGGAACTTTACCCTGCTGGAGCTGCATCGCGAAAATATCGCGCACCAACTGCAGCGACATCATATGCGCATAGATAAGGGGCATCATGCCGCTCTGCACGAATTTCCGGGCCTGATCGCCACGGATTTCCTTCAGCTTTTCTTCGTTCACCATCTGGAAGCCGCGATAGACGAACGGCTTGTCCGAATTGGGCGTATCGATCGAAACTTCGCCTTCCATCAGAAGTTCGGCTTTCACCAGCTCTTCGACGAATTGCACGGTGCGATGACCGGAGGTTTCGACCTGTTCGCAGAACTGCAACAGGCTCTTGGTCGTGTCGGACGGCTGGCCGTCCGTGAACAGGTCTTCGCCCTCGTCATACTCGCCGACAATATCGGTCGTCGGATCGAAACACAGCGACAATTCTTCGGAATCTTCGCGAAGTTTCGCGAGCAGGAACGGATAGCGGCGCGCATAGGCGGGCATATAGGTCGGATTGCCGGCCAGTTCGCCCTCTTCGTTCAGGAACACGTTGACGCCCTGGTTGAGCCCCATCAGCGCAAGCGGCACCGGATTCTCGCCCGATGAGAATACGATCGGCATGTGGCGCTGGACCATGACGAACTCATCGATCGTCACGGGTACGGCATGCGTTTCCGCAAGGAAGGGCATCTTCGGCCGGACCTGCAATTTATACTTTGCATGCTCCTGGCTCGAAAGCGGAACAAGGTCGTTATACAACAGCGGAAAATTCTGCTGCGGGGCAGCCTTAGCCATGAAATATCTCCTGCGGCCGGAATAAAGAAAGGCTGCCGTTGAACATGGTAGCCCGGATTGCCCTGCCCTCTATGGATTCTTGGCCGGATTCGCAAGCGGAACGAGCTTTCCTGGGTTCATTATGCCCAGTGGATCGAGCGCCTGCTTAATGGCGCGCATGGTCGCAAGCCGGGCCGGGTCGGCCAGCCGCCCGAATTCGTCAAGCTTGAGCTGCCCGATACCGTGTTCGGCCGACAGGGATCCGCCCGCATCCCGCGTCATGTCATGCACGAACCGGCTGACCGCGTCTCCGGTTTGCGCAAACCAGGCGCGATCGTCGCTTTCGGCCGGCGCGCGCACATTGAAATGGACATTGCCGTCGCCCAGGTGGCCGAACGCGATAACCCGGGCTCCTGCAAACCTAGCTTCAACCGCTTCTCGCGCCGTTTCAATAAACTCCGGCATCGCGGAAACAGGTACGGAAACATCATGCTTCGCGGCCATCCCATCGGCCCGCTCCGCCTCGGAAATCACCTCCCGCAATTTCCAGAAAGCCTCAGCCTGGCTTTCGCTTTCGGCCAGCGCCGCATCCGCAATCAGGCCGTCATCCAGCGCCTTTGCCAGCACAGCCTCACAATGTTTCCGCATGTCTCCGGGATCATGTGCTGTGCGCAGTTCCACCAGCGCGTGCCAGGGATAGGTGCCGGCAAGCGGCGCTCGGGTATCGGGAATATGTTGAAGGACAAGCGCCAGTGCTGAATCGGGAACCAGTTCGAAGCTCTCGACCGCGTCCCCCAGCACGCCCTCTAGCCTTCGCAACATGGTAAGCGCACCGCGCGCCGAGCTGAGGCCCAGCCAGGCGACAACGCGATGCGGCGCTGCCGGCACCAGCTTCAGGCTGGCGGCGGTTATCACGCCAAGCGTCCCCTCCGATCCCACCAGCAACTGCCTGATATCATAGCCGCGATTGTCCTTGCGCAGCGTAGAAAGCCCCTCGAACAGGCTGCCATCGGGAAGCACGGCCTCGATCCCGAGCGTCAGTGCGCGCATCGATCCGAACCGCAGCACCTGCGTACCACCGGCATTTGTTGCGATGAGCCCGCCAATCGTTGCGCTGTCCTTGGAACCAAGCGAGAGCGGGAAACGGCGGTCATGCTCTTCGGCGGCCCGGTGCACCACGCTCAATACCGTGCCCGCTTCGACCGTGATGCTGTTGTCGTCGGGATCGACCGACCGAATGGCGTCCAACTTGCGCAAGGAAAGCAGGATCGCCCGGTCGTCGGGCCGCGGGACACCGCCCGCTACCATGCCTGTATTGCCGCCCTGCGGGACGATCGCGAGCCCGGCTTCGCCCGCCAGCTTCACAATGGCCTGCACCTGCTCCGCGGTTTCCGGAGACACCAGCGCAATCGCCCGCCCCGTTATGCGGCCCCGCCAATCCGTAAGCCACGGCGCGAGATCGTCGGCATCCGCCGCCACGCGGCGCGGCCCCGCTATGGTTTCCAGCCGTTCGAGAATCTCGCTTTCGTCCATCCCGCTCGCAATAGCCGCATTGCGCCGCCTGGCCAATTCATCTCCGGTTAAACGGGAAAGCGCGACACCGCCGACAAGGTTAGGATTGCCCGTGTCACTCGTCAGTGCAACACTATTGTTTTTGGCCAGCGCGACCGGGCCGGCGAGCGCTCCCGTCCAGCTCGCCATGCAAAGCGTTGAACGACGGATCATAATCCGTATCCCGACCCGCAGGACGCTGAGGCCCCGCCGCCGCGCGCCGACCGGCATCGTTTGGCGCGAGCGCCCCACCGATGACTGCCAGGCTGCATCGTCAATTGCGCGCGCGCGCTTTACCCGGCCCGGCGTTGTCGATCTGCTGACCCACGACAACCGCCTGATTCGTGCGCGGCTCGACTCCGAATGCGTGACCCTTGGCTATTATTCGGCTTTCTACCTGGTACCCGGCGACGATGGGCGCATTTGCGCCTCCCGCGACTCCATCGTGTCGCGAGCCGGGAGCGAATGCACGATCTCCGACTTTCATATACTCGAGCCGCGCTCGGGCAACTAACCGGCCAATCCGGGATCATGAACGGCCTTTCGCTTGACTTTTCGGGCTCCAGCGCCCAATCGCCAGCCGCGAAAGCGCGCTGCATAGAAACCGCGTACACTCAACATTTTCGGATATTTTATGAATTTTGCCGACCTCGGCCTTTCTGACGAATTACTGCGCGCTGTAGGCGATTCAGGCTACACGGAGCCGACGCCTATTCAGGCAGAAGCCATTCCTCCGATTCTGATGATGAAGGACATTGTCGGCATTGCGCAGACGGGCACCGGCAAAACGGCCAGCTTCGTGCTGCCGATGATCGATATCTTGAGCCATGGCCGCAGCCGCGCGCTGATGCCGCGCTCGCTGATTCTCGAGCCGACGCGCGAACTCGCCGCGCAGGTCGCCGAGAATTTCGAAAAATACGGTAAATATCAGAAGCTCGAAATGGCGCTGCTTATCGGCGGCGTGAGCATGGGCGACCAGATGAAGGCGCTCGAAAAAGGCGTCGACGTCCTGATTGCCACGCCGGGTCGGTTGATGGATCTGTTCGATCGCGGAAAGATTCTGCTTTCCGGATGCGACATCCTTGTCATCGACGAGGCGGACCGGATGCTCGATATGGGCTTCATCCCCGATATCGAGAGCATCTGCCAGAAGCTCCCCGCAAACCGCCAGACCCTGCTTTTCTCGGCAACGATGCCGCCGCCCATCAAGAAGCTGTCGGACAAGTTCCTGAGCAATCCGAAACAGATCGAAGTGGCCCGACCGGCGACAGCCGCGACCAATATCGCGCAGCGCCTGGTTGAAACGAGCTCCCGTACTAAAAAGACAACGCTCAAGAAGCTGCTGCGCAGCGAAGATATTAGCACTGCGATCATCTTCTCGAACCGCAAGACGACGGTTCGCGACCTCCAGAAATCGCTCCAGCAGGACGGTTTCAAGGCGGGACAGATCCATGGCGATATGAGTCAGCCCGAACGGATGAAAGAGCTCGACCTGTTCAAGGCAGGCGAGATCAACATCCTCGTCGCTTCCGACGTTGCGGCCCGCGGGCTCGACATCAAGGGCGTCAGCCATGTCTTCAACTATGATGCGCCATGGCATCCCGACGATTATGTTCACCGCATCGGCCGCACGGGCCGCGCCGGCGCCACCGGCACCGCGATCACGCTGGTCACGCCGGCCGACGAGGAAGCTATCGAGAATATCGAAAAGCTGACCGGACAGACGATTGGCCGCGGAACCAAGAGTAGCGGCAAGCAATCGCCACAGGCCGATACGCCCAAGGCGGATACGCCAGAAGCGCCTGAAAAGACGCCCGCCGAGGAACCGAAGAGCAAATCGAAACGCCGACCCAAAGCGGACTCACCGGACACATCCCCTGCTCCGGCAGAACCGAAAAAGACGAAACCGAAAAAGTCGCCTCAGACGGCCCAG
>JBPOET010000179.1:0-4684 GCA_051251675.1 Parasphingopyxis sp.
GGATGAAGATAGCGGCGCGGTCCAGCCGACCAATGTGGCCTGCAAACTGCTCGACCGGGAAACCGCGCGGTGCACGGATTACAAGCATCGCCGGATCAAGGTTCCCGATTGTCTGCGGCTTACCGCCCGCAATATGGAGGATTTCCCCTGGCTGCCCCGGACCTGCGCCTACCGCCTGCTGGCGCGCGGCGAGCCGCTGCCCGTCTGGCACTATCTGGTGTGCGGCGACCGCGAGGCTGTGCACGAAGCCGGGGAATCGGTCCGCGGCTGGACGATATCCGAGCTGGATGCCGGCGATCTCGAGCATCACTGTGTCGAACGCGATCTCTGATATCGCGTTCGAAGGCGGCGGCCATCGCCGCTTCCTGACGGTGAAACGTCATCCGCGCGCGCGCTCATTCCGTTTGCGCGTCGATCCGCATGACGGCCGTGTGCTGCTCAGCCTGCCGCAACGATCGAGTATTGCAAAGGCCCAGAAATGGGCGGAGACGCAGCGGGAATGGGTCGAGGCGCAACTGGAAAAACTACCCGGGCCGCGTCCGATCGTTGCCGGTGGAACCCTGCCCTTTCGCGGCCGGGATATCCGGATAGACTGGTCTCCGGCCCACCCCCGGACGCCGCAATATAGTGGAGACAGGCTGGTTTTCGGCGGTCCAGAAGAAGCGATTGCCGGTCGCGCCCTGCGCTGGCTGAAGGCCCGGTCGCGGCAGATTCTCGAAGAAGAGACGTATCGCCTTGCGCTGCACGCTGGCGTCCGGGTCGCCCGGGTCAGCATCGGCGACGCCCGCAGCCGTTGGGGCAGCTGCGCATCGAGCGGCAATATCCGCTATAGCTGGCGGCTCGTCATGGCTCCGCCCGAAGTGTTGAGCGCAACCGTGGCGCATGAGGTTGCCCATCGCATCCATATGCATCACGGGCCGGAATTTCACGCTGTCGTTGCGGATCTTTTCGGCCGCGATCCGGCACCGGAGCGGGCCTGGCTCCGGCGACACGGCGCCGCGCTTTACTGGGTCGGTTCGTCTTCCTGATTCCGGATTGCCGGAGCCGGCGGCGCATTCCCGTCATCGGGCGGGGTCGGGCTGTCGCGCCGTTCCGCGCGCCTGTCGCCCTCGCTGCGGCGCAGGACTTCGTCGAGCCAGTCCTCGGTCATGGTGTCGGGTGCGACGACATCCTCATATCGCCGGTCTTCGCCATAGACCCCGGGATCGCCGATCGGCATGCCATTCTCGTCGACAAAGATCTCATCGTCCAGCGGATCGCCGAAATAGGCGTCATTCTCGTCTTCCAGCTGCCATTCGGGCAGTGTGACTTCGGTTTCGAACTGTTCGACCGGTCGGCTGGAAACGGCATAGCTCATGAAATCGGCAAAAGCGCGGGCGGGCGCCCGACCGCCCTGCAGCCCGGCCACCGCGCGGGCATCGTCCCGCCCCATCCAGACCGCCGTGGTCAGCCCCGAGGAAAAGCCGATGAACCAGCCATCCTTGTTTGAGCTGGTGGTTCCCGTCTTGCCGGCAACCGGCCTGCCGATCTGGGCGGCCCGGCCGGTGCCCGTGGCGACCGCCGTTTGCAGAAGGTCTGTCATTTCCGCGGCGACATAGGGGGCGACCAGCGCGCGGGACTGGTCGATCTCGGCCCGGTAGAGCTCGATTTCCTCGCGGGTTTCCGGGTCCTCGCTCGTCACCCGCACAATGCCGTACGGTTCGATCGCTATGCCATGTGCCGCAACGGATGCGAAGGCGCGCGCCATATCGATCACGCGCACCTCGGACGTGCCGAGCACCATGGATGGATGGGTGTTGACCGGGGTGCTGATTCCGAAGCGCTGGGCCATATTGGCTACGGTGTGCAGGCCGACCTCCGCGCCCAGTTGGGCAGCCACAGTGTTCACCGAATAGGCAAAGGCCGTCCGGACGTCCATTTCGCCCGCATAGCGGCCGGAACTGTTGCGCGGCTGCCAGCCATTCCAGTTGACCGGTTCGTCCACCACCCTGTCATCGGGCGTGTAGCCGTTTTCGAGCGCGGCAAGATAGACGAACAGTTTCCAGGAGGATCCTGGCTGGCGCACGGCGGTCACCGCCCGGTTATAGTTGGACGTCACATAGTCCGTGCCGCCGACCATCGCGCGCACTGCGCCGTCCCGGTCGAGCGAAACAAGCGCGGCCTGGGCGCCTTCCGGCGTGTGGGCGCGTACCGATTCAACCGCCCGCGCCTGCATATCGAGGTCGAGCGTCGTCCAGACATCGATGGGCGCGCGGGTTTCGTCGATCAGGAGGTCGAGCTGGTTCAGGGTCCAGTCGGTGAAATAGCGCACGCTGTTGCGGCGCGGCTGGGGCGTCAGGGAGACATCGTCGGGGGTCGCCGCCGAAGCTTCGCTCGCGCTGATATGGCCGGTTTCCACCATCAGGTCGAGCACGACGCCCGCCCGCCCGATGGCCGCCTGCGCATCGGCGGTGGGGGAATAGCGGGAGGGTGCTTTGACAAGACCGGCGACGACCGCAGCCTCGGACAGATCGAGTTCGCGCGCCGAATGGCCGAAAAAGCGCCGCGATGCCGCATCGATGCCATAAGCGCCGCCGCCGAAATAGACGCGGTTCAGATACAGTTCGAGGATCTGTTCCTTCGTGAATCGCCGTTCCATGGCGAGTGCGAGAATCATTTCGCGGATCTTCCGGCCAAAGGTGCGGGTGTTGGTGAGAAACAGGTTGCGGGCCAGCTGCTGGGTGATCGTCGACCCGCCCTGGGCCCATCTGCCGCGTTCCATTCGGACCCTCAGCGACCGGGCGATGCCGATCGGATCGACGCCGAGATGACTCTCGAAGCGCCGGTCCTCTACGGAAATCATCGCATCGCGCATGATTTCGGGAATCTCGTCGTGGCGCAGCCACTGGCCATAGCTCGGCCCCATCGCGAAGATCACCGTGCCGTCGGCGGCGCGGACGCGCACCGTTTGGCCATTGGGCGAAGACTGGAGGGTTTCGAAATCGGGCAGCGAGGACATGGCGATACCGACCGCGACCGCCAGGGCCACAAAGCCCAGCAGCGCGGCGTAAAGGCCGAATTTGATCAGTCCGATCGTGACGCGCCAGACCGGCCCGCGCTTCGATGCTCGAGATGCCGCCATATATTCCTGCCCTAAGCGCCTACCCAATGGGCCACAAGCGGGGTTTGCGGCTGAATGTTAGCTGAATCATGGCCTGCCGGCAGTTCGCCACCGGCTGTTCTGATGGTCGGCTCAGCTCTTTTTGTGCGGTTCGAACTCGAGCGACAGGCTGTTCATGCAATAGCGCAAGCCGGTCGGTTGCGGCCCGTCCGGAAACACATGGCCAAGATGGCCGCCGCACCGCGCGCAGCGCGATTCGGTGCGGACCATGCCATGGCTCATATCCCGGTGATCGGTCACCGCGTCTTCGCTTGCCGGCTGGGTGAAGCTCGGCCAGCCCGAGCCGCTGTCATATTTCGTCTTGCTCTCGAACAGTTTGAGCCCGCAGCCCGCGCACAGATAGTCGCCGGCTTCATGATTGTCGTACAGGCTGCCGGCAAAAGCGGGCTCGGTGCCGCCTTCGCGCAGCACATGATAGCGTTCCGGGGTCAGTCGCTCGCGCCATTCGGCTTCGGTGAGATCCAGTTTTTCCATGCTGCGAATATGGGAGTGGCCGCAGGAGCGATCAAGCGCGAATCCGGGTCGCCTCCCCGAGCAGGCCGACAAGGCCGGGAAAACCGGCAAGGCCGATGGCATGGCGCGCAAGGCGGGGATGATCGGTGATCCGCTTCAACAGGCCAGCGATCGCCATCGGCCGGCGCGCCGCCCGGGCGAAATTTGTCTGAAAGACGGGGGCGGCTTCCGGGCCGCCGGCCAGATAGGCCCGCGCCGCCGCTTCGCCGCTGGCCAGCGCAATGCCTATCCCTTCGCCGGCGAGCGAGGGGATTACCGCGCCCTGATCGCCGATCCGGAACAGGCCGACGCGCCCTTCGCGCATCCGCCAGCCATAAGGCACCCGGCTGATCGCATCGCTGCTATCGGGCAGCGTTTCGCCGTCCAGCCGTGCGGCCAGGTTTGGCGCTTCCCTGCCCAACAGCCCGAGCAACTGCCCCGGATCCCCGTTCGCCTCGCGCAGGCGCGAACGGCGCAGCGCCAGGCAAAGATTGGCGCTGCCATCTTCCTGCAGCAACAGCCCGGCATAGCCATGGCCGAACAGATGCAATTCTATGGCCCTGCCGATCCGGTTGCGAAGCGCGGACGAGGCGGCAATGCGGTAGCGCAGGCCCATCCAGGGGTCGGTATCCTGCGTGCCAACCGGTCGTTTCAGGCCGCGCAGCTCATATTTTCCGGTTGCAAGGAACAGCGCATCGGCGGTCAGGCTTTGTCCGTCGGCAAGGCGTATCGCATCCGGGCCATCCGCACTGCTTATCGCGGTGCCGCGCTGAATCTCGGCGCCCGCCGCTTCGGCTGTTTCGAGCAGCAGACTGTCCAGCCGGCGGCGGGAAAGGCCCATCCCGTGCCGGGGCAGCCGCGCACTCCGGGAACGATTGCCCGCAAACAGCCTGACCCGATCGATCATGTGACCGCCCAGCTGCTCCGAACTGAGCCCGATCTTTTGCAATGAGGCCAGCGTCTGCCAGCTGACAAAGCCGCCGCACAGCAGGTTGGGCGTCCGGGCATGCCGTTCGATCAGCAGCGGCTCGG